>CAZISK010000192.1:0-10757 GCA_964541355.1 uncultured Candidatus Obscuribacterales bacterium | reverse complement strand
GGGCATGTCGCCAACGGCAAGACCTTCAAGGTGCACCTCGACGGCTACGACCAGCCTGCCGTAAGCTTCGCGCAAAAATATATACTGCCCACCCGCTTCAGGATACATAGAAGCCAACTCGCTGTAACATGCAGCAGCGGATACTGTCAAAAGACTCGAGAAAATCCACGCAGCCAGGAACCATCCGGTCGAACCGACATCGCGTGCGGTCTGCGCCGCTACTATAAAGATCCCGGATCCAATCATCGAGCCCACTACGATGGCGGTTGAATCAACCATCCCCATCGCTCTGTGAAACTGTCCACCTGTCATGTGGGCCTCCCCTTCCTCTAACTATAGTTTCATGTTGCTGTGATACGGGACGCTGCCCGGAAAGAACCAATTCTTATGCTTATGTCATGCAGCGATACAGTCGATCATATATCCACCCTGTATGTCGACTGGCTTGACGAGCGGTTCTCCAAACAATACGATTCTGTACAGCGCGAATCGTTACATAAGTTCGCCGTGCATACAAGTCTCTTCAGCCGCCGGAATTTTTGCATGTCTAAAATCGCCATTATCAGTCAACCAGACCAAGGGGTGCTTATCGATGTAAGTGGATGTACCACTTTGAAAGAAGCACTTGAGCATCTCAGTTCGACACTACAAGTTTCGGACCAATTCTGGCACGGAATGCACGTCTCCATCAACCTCGGAGCGCTAGCAGTTTCGTCGGACGAACTGGGCAAGATCCTGGCCTTAGCAAAAGGCGTCGGGATCAGGCCAGTAGGTGTGTACTCCACCAACGATGACACCAGGGAATCGCTCAGAAATAGCAATATTCCACTCGGGTCAGGCAAGCCGATGACACTACCCACGGTTGCCGTCGATCCACACAACATCACCCGCGCCGAAGTAGAAGACAAGAACGTGCAGAAAAGCTCTCCGTTCGCCACAATCACGATGAGGGTAGTGGATGCAATGTCCAGAAGAACGCACAAAGACCCCACCAACCTAGATTCGAATCAGCTCGAGGATATGGAAGCCGCGCATCTTAACGAGAAAGGCCTTCAAGGACAATCCGCCTTTCCTCACATCAAACCAAGACGAAAGGTTTCACTCGACGGTCGACCGATAGGCTCGGATCCGAGCGAACAGACAGCGACCGATCGCTCGGAACCAGTCAGCAAAGAGAAGGTCGAGCCTAAACAGTCGCTAGAAGACACAGTGCCTCCCTCGATGGATGCGGCCAAAGAAGCTGACGAGCTCGTGACGGCGATTATCGAAGGCGACTGCTCCAGGAGCCCCGAGAGAATTCTCGATGATTGTATAGATGTAGAGGCTACCGAGTCCGTTGACAACGAAAAGCCTTCCCGATCCGAAGTTTCAGCCATCGCAAAGGAACCCACCCAGGCCCACACGAAGACGAAGGAAGAGTGCATATCCGATGCTGCTACCGGAAGTGACGTCAAAGTCATGACTATTCAAGTAGTAGACTCCATGATCGAGGCACAACCGGCGCAGAAGTCAATAGCTCAGGCGAGCACGGTAACCGACGAAGTCGTCACTCAAGTAGACGCCGATGCACCTTCTAAGATTAACAACCCGAAATCAGTCAGCGCAGCTATCGAAGAAGCCGAAGATCTCGAATTCGAAGAGGAAGAGGTAGAAGCAGATTCCATCGATGTCGAGACACCTTCCCGAGTAGGACCGACGACGCTTTATCTGAGACAGACATTGCGTTCCGGTCAAACGGTTAGTCACAAAGGCCATCTTGTAATCATCGGTGATATCAATCCTGGTGCCGAAGTGATGGCAGATGGCGACATCACAGTCTGGGGCTGTCTGCGCGGCGTCGCCCACGCCGGCATCGGAGGCAATACCAGTGCCGAAATCCGAGCGCTCAAGCTTCAGCCAATTCAAATAAGAATCGCACACGCAATCGCGCGTGCCCCCGACAGACCACGCGTCAGCTACGCCGCAACGACAGGACCAGAGACCGCTCGCATGGTCGATGGCAAGATCAAAGTCGTTCGGTCGAGGCTTGACTAGTACAAGATTTACGTTCCCTCCAAATCAAATCCCACAAAATCACTTCCCCACAGGTATACGGAATGAGCGGTCGAGTAATCGTTATAACATCTGGAAAAGGCGGAGTCGGTAAGACGACCGCATCCGCCAATCTAGGCGTCGCATTGGCAGGCACCGGAGCCAGTGTCGCGCTCGTCGATATGGATATCGGATTGAGAAACCTGGACATATTGATGGGTTTAGAAAACAGAGTGGTGTACAACCTGGTAGACGTCATTGAAGAACGCTGCAAGCTCAGACAAGCGCTCGTCAAAGACAAACGCCTCCCCAATTTGAGCCTTTTGCCCGCGGCCCAAACACGGGACAAATCAGCAGTCAGCGCCGACCAGATGAAAGAGCTCTGCAAGGAGCTCAGCACAATCTTCGAATTTGTGCTCGTCGACAGCCCGGCTGGAATCGAGCAAGGCTTTCAAAACGCTGTCGCCGGCGCCCACGAGGCGATTGTAATCTGCACACCAGAGATGTCATCCGTTCGCGATGCCGATCGAATCATCGGATTGCTCGAAGCCCGCAAGGACGAAATCGAGCAATACAGACTTGTGGTTAACCGCTACAGACCAAATATGGTCCAGGCCAACGATATGATGTCGGTCGAAGATGTTCTCGAAATCCTATCCGTCGAGCTGCTCGGCGTGGTTCCGGAAGACGAAGATATCATCGTCTCGACCAACAAAGGCGAGCCAGTCAGTGGCACAGACAATTGCAAGTCTGGACTGGCCTTCCGAAATATTGCCCGACGCCTTCGTGGTGAAGACGTACCGATCATGGATTTCTCCTCCCAAAATCAGAGTTGGATTAACCGGATCGTCAACTTCTTCAACCCGGTTCGGGTTTAACAGGAGGAAGTCAAGTTGCAAGTGTTGACTAACCTATTTGCGCGTTTAAGACCTAATTCGGTCAGAACGACGGCAAAGGACCGCATGAGGTCCATGCTTACATACGACCGCCTGGAACTGCCTGCCGGGCGACTTGAGTGCCTTGAAGAAGAACTAATGGCAGTAGTTTCGAGATATTTCGAACTTGACAAGAGCACTACGCAGTTTGATCTGCAACAATATGATCGCAGGGCATCCTTAATTGCCAATTTCCCGTTACTGCGCTCTAAGTGCTGATCATATAACTTGAACACGGCGTTACGTAGGACCACTTTCGACGATTTTGTCAGGCTGCTTTCGCAACTCACCGCGAAGGTAGATCTTTGGTTGCTTGGCGCCACCGGATTCCTCCTCTGGACCGGACTTTCGGTTCTCCATTCAGAACAGACCTTCGGCTACTATGAGAAGCAATTTGACTTTCTCCTAGCCGGCGCCGTGTGTCTATTTGTTTTTAGCCGCATACCGTATAGCTTTTGGGTGAAACCGTGGGTGATACCGGTGATTTACCTGGGCAATCTACTGCTCCTCGTGGCGGTTATGGTCAAAGGTCACGAGGCTCAAGGTGCGCAGCGCTGGCTATCGCTTGGACCGATTACGCTGCAACCTTCCGAAATCTCCAAGATAGTGGTAATTTTCACGCTGGCTGCCTGGTTTAAGCGATTCCCGGTGAAAGGATTCTTCGACATATTCAAGGCGGCGGCAATCATGCTCCCGCCTGCAATACTCGTGTTCAAACAGCCTGACTTGGGCACATCGCTCACATTCATTGCAGTTTTCATGGGAATGTCATTCTGGATGGGTGCGACTGTAGCGGACGTCTTGCTTCTGGCAAGCCCCGGATTGAGCTTGCTTCTCAATGCCGTCAATATGGAATGGTGGCATTTTTTCCTGGGAGGTCTCGGTCTTTTCCTGCTCTGCTTCTGGCGCGTGAAGTCCTGGCATTTCCTGATTCGCATCGTTCTTATCCTAGCCGTCGTGGCGGCCAACTTTGGAATCGGCGTCGCCCGTCCTCACCTCTGGGGTCATCTGAAAACGTACCAGCAGAAGCGACTGACCAGCTTCGTCAACCCATGGTCCGACCCAAGAGGCTCCGGTTACCACATTCTCCAGAGCCTGATTGCAATTGGTAGTGGCGGAGTCAAAGGCACTGGACTTGGCAAAGGCAATCAGAGCCAGGGCGCGTTCATCCCCGAGCGGCACACCGACTTCATCTTCGCCGTCGTTGGCGAAGAGCTCGGTTTCAAAATTACCGTCCTTGTCGTAGTGGCCTACGCCATTATTTGCGTTCGCGCGCTCGTCATCGCTTTCAACTGTCGGGGAGACCCGGCAGGAAGCGCCATGGCAGTTGGTTTGATGTGTATGTTTATCTTCCACTCATTCATTAATATGGGAATGACGATGGGGATAATGCCTGTCACCGGTGTACCTTTGCCATTCTTAAGCTACGGCGGAACCGCGCTGATCGTGGACTTGACATGTATCGGATTGCTGTTATCCATACATGCATACAACCCCCCGCCTAAGCGCGACGTCTGGAGCACAAGCTAATACTGCCTCAACGTTCAAGTTGGAGATACTGAAGCGCTCGAAGTTTTCGATCCTTATTCGTGTGGAATGAAGGAGCGGCTCCGGTAGTTTTCGTCGTGGACGAAAACGACTGCGGGATTCTTGTCCTAGGAATGCTGAATTCCGCCCGCAGTGAGCTTGTCACATCGAAAGCCATAGACCAGGCGTAGATGTCTGACCTTATGCATAGACATAAGTCTGGTCGGAGATGGGCGAACCGTTGACGCCGACAGTCACCAGACAGGACTGTTGTCGAGAGCCCGCAAATCAAAGAGCGGCTTTTCGCTGGAAGACATTGGCTTTAATGCCATGTTGAAAGTTCTATCAGTCAACGAACTGTTTCGACCGCGGAACATTTCCACCCCAAACTACTACATTAGTAGTGTGGGCAATGCACCAGGAAAGGCGAACAGTTCGTCCCCAGGGGCGCGCCTTGTCTTGTCTAGCTAACGAGGAAGGACAGGTTGATGACAAAGTGGATCACCTACCAGAAGGAACGCTTCCCGATCATAAAATACGCCATCCTCGTCAGCGCATTCTCCGCTTCGGGTCTGGCGCTCTCATTCCTTTTGACAGGAAGCAACTACCCCCTGACACCTCACATGTTCGTGGTCGCCTTCACAGTGACCTTCCTTACATTCTTCCAGTTGCGCGTGGCGGATGAACACAAAGATTTCAAATTCGACGCCGAACACCACCCCGATCGTCCAGTTCCTAAAGGTTTAATCACTCTGAAGGAGCTGCGGCGTCTGGCAATAGCTGCCGGGTTGATTCAGGTCCTGGCCGTTTTATCGCTAAGAGCCGCGCTCCTTCTTCCTTTGGGTCTCGCCTGGTTCTACATGTGGTTGATGACCAATGAATTCTTCGCCGGTGAATGGCTTCGCAAGCGCCCGGTGCTTTACATGATCACCCACATGTCGATTCTGTTCTTCACCGACCTGTTCATCACTTCGTGCCACTTTATGGTGGCGGGTCTGGAGCCGCCTCTGGCTTTAATCTTCTTTCTCGGCACCAGCTTCTTCCTGGGAACCGTCATCGAAGTCGGCAGAAAAATTCGCAGCCCTCAAGAAGAAACAACCGCACGCGACACATACAGTATGCTCTGGGGTAGAGAAACCGCTGTCAAAGTCTGGATTTCAGCAATCGGTATGTCTGCGGTTTTTGCAATCATCACAGCCGCTCAGATCCATTTCGGTCTGGCAGCACTGACAGTGCTTTCGCTGATGCTCGCACTCTGCGCAGTCAGCGGCAAGAAATTTCTACAGACTTCAACACCGTCCAACTCGAAGAAGTTGGACACACTCTCCGGCATCTGGACGCTCACAACATATCTGATCATCGGATTGGTACCACTTCTGATATCCATCATCTAAGGAATTCCATTCGCCAGCAAGGATTAAGACATGAAAGTCAACAAGACTCAGTTCGCTCAAACCAGCACCTTTGACCAGGACGGTCCTACAAAGGGATTGGGAAAAACAGATAGCATCAGCCTGGACAACATTGCGATCGGAACTTCCGAAAGTAGTGAAGTCCCGGCAAGCGATCCTGAAATCCGACGCTCGGCCCAGGCTCTTTTCCCGAAAAATGCCTTGCTCGGTGCAAAGGGACGTAACCTGCTCGAGTTGAAGACTAACAACTTGCCGGTGCCGGAATTTTTTGTAGTGACGCCAGACGCATTCTACGAAAGCCTCCCTGATGAGACGCGCGGGCGCTGGAGCGACATGTCGTCCCAAGAGCGTCTTCTAGCGGTGACAGACCTGTCGGTTAAGGCCACCATAGTGGACTCAATCAACGATCGCCTCGGTCGGTCGGGATGTAGCTCTGTCGCAGTGGCGGTTCGCTCCTCATCACCCGAAGAAGATGGCGATTCCTTATCGTACGCAGGCCAGTTTCTCTCCATTCTAAACGTTGAAAAACATGACATACCAGCGGCGGTCGCAAAGGTCTGGCGCTCTGCGTTTACCACACAGGTTTTGGAGTACAGGAGGCTAAGCGGCATCGATTCTCCACTAAAACCGCCGGCAGTAATCATCCAACGAATGGTCAACGCAAAAACCGCTGGTGTCGCTTTTGGTGCCGACCCGGTCTCCGGAAATACCGACGTGGTCACTATCGCAGCGGTCAATGGCTTTGGCGATAAGCTCGTCTCGGGTGAGACCGACTCGGCTACATATCAGATCCGTAAAACCAAAATCGTGATGCGCAACAACGAGCACCTCGGTCCTATGTCGGATGATCAGCTCCTCGCAGTATGTCGACTTACTGAACAAGCCGGTTCGATCTTCGGCGCACCGCAAGACATAGAGTGGGCTATCGACCAGGAGGGAACGCTCAATATTCTTCAGGCTCGCCCCATCACCACCTTTATAGACAACTCCGCTGATTCGATCGAACTGACATCGCAAGACGAAAATCAGATCATCAATATTTTTGACAACAGCAACATTGCCGAAAGTTATCCCGGAATCACCACGCCTCTTACATTCTCATTCGCACGAAAAGCATATCAGCACGTTTACGAGGAGTTCTGTAGACTCATGGGTGTCAGCGAAAAGGCAATTGAAAAGCATGCCTATATCTTTCCGCAGATGCTCGGTTTTATCCGAGGTCGCATCTACTACAATCTTTTGAACTGGTACGTGCTCCTTTCACTCTTTCCTGGGTTTAAAACAAATCGTACATTCATGGAACAGATGATGGGCGTCAAAGCTGGATTGCCGCAAGAGGTCACTTCAGCATTTGATAAACCGACGACAATCAAGGAACAAGTATTCGATACGTTGAACGTCATCCTGTTGCTGCCAAAACTGCTCAACAAGTGGCGCCGACTGCCGGCCGACATCAACAAATTCAACTCCAGAGTGGACTGCTCGCTTCAAAAGGCACCCATGCGTCTGAACACTCTCGGGGTCGGAGGACTGGCCAAGCTCTATCGCTCGCTTGAGCAAGACTTGCTTCTGCATTGGGATGCACCGATCGTCAATGATTTCTTCGCCATGATTAGCTTCGGAGTTTTGAGAGCCGCCTGCGACAAATGGTTGACAGAAAACGACGGGATTCACAACCAGTTGCTTTGCGGAGAGACAGGCATCATCAGCACGGAGCCGGTCAGACGCATGAACGAGCTGGCCCGATTGGCGGCGAACGATTCTAGTCTTTTGGACGTTCTCAAGTCGGAACATGCAGCAGGGATCCTTGAAAAGATATACAGTTATCCGGAGTTCGAAGCGCTCTTCGTCGACTATATGAGCAAATTTGGTGATCGCTGCACAGGCGAGCTCAAACTCGAAAGTCCAACAGTCACAGACAATCCGATGGGACTTCTTCGCGCAATCAGCAAACTGACGAGCGATACCACGCGGCTCTCCAACACCAACTCAAAAGACTTCGCACGGTCCAATCGCGACGAAGCAGAGAGGATCGCATATGCCGCGTTAGGGAAGAATCCACTTAAGGCGCTGGTCTTCAAGCTCGTCCTCAATGAGACGCGCACTCGCATTAGAGAACGAGAGAATCTTCGCTTTATGCGAACCCGCGTGTTCGGTGTTGTGCGAAAAATCTTCGTAGCGATTGGCAAAGAGCTAGCCAACAAAGGCAAGCTCCAGCGTTGGGAAGATATCTTTTATTTGGAAACCGAAGAGGTGCTCAGATACATCGAAGGAACTTCCACAACCAGCAATTTGAAAGCGCTTGCCGAGGCACGTAGACAGGAACAGGCGATGTACGAAAACATGGCCACACCCAAAGATCGGCTGATAATCAGAGGCGGCTTGCATACAAACGGGCTCCAGGCAGACGATGATGTTTGCGGCTCGACCCAGTCGAGTTCTACCGCCCCGGTGAAAGAGCTCAAGGGTCTGGGATGTTGCCCGGGGATCCTATCCGGCAAGGTTCGAATTATTGATGATCCAAACAATCAACATCTCGAACAAGGCGAAATTCTTGTTGCAAAACGAACAGATCCAGGCTGGATAACCGTGATTGCTCAGGCTAAAGGTATCGTGGTCGAATACGGCAGCCTGCTTTCTCACACTGCCATCGTCGCAAGGGAACTGGGAATACCGACGATCGTTTCAGTAAGTGGTGTCACTTCACTTTTGAATAATGGCGATCAAATAGAAATGAATGGCGCTACCGGTTTGATAAAGGTAATTGAGGTTCCTCTAAGGGCGACGCCATGCGTCGCCTCTACAAATCATGGCTGTAGGGAAATGGTCCAACAAGAGCGCTGTCAATCGGTCACGGATAGCGACATTGTTGCGCCGGCCTTATGCACGATAATCAAAAGCGAGATCGAACACAAAGCAGGCTTCGACTTCGTGCGCTATGCCCAATGTTGGGAAGACGCGGATGTCTTAGTGGAAGCGATGTCCATTCTACCGGCCGACACGTGCCTGTCAATCGCCTCAGCCGGTGACAATACACTGGCGTTGCTGGCAAGCAGTCCGGCTAGAGTGGTGGCGCTCGATCTGAATCCCGCCCAGTTATACCTATTCGAATTGAAAGTAACCGCTTTCAAACACTTAGGCTATGACGACATGCTCGTTCTATTAGGATATCGAGCGGGCGACAGCATCAGGATTTACAACAAGATCAGGTCAACGCTCAGCGCCCCTGCTCGAAGCTTCTGGGACAATCATCTGGAGGACATCGAATCTGGTGTGTCAGCCGCCGGAAAATTCGAGAACTATTTTCGCTTGTTCCGCAACTACGTTTTGCCGCTTGTGCATACACGTTCCACCATCGATGAGCTATTGAAGCCTAAGACCCGGGAACAGCGTGAAGCGTTTTACACAAAACGCTGGAATACATGGAAGTGGAACAGGCTCTTCAAGATCTTCTTTTCCGAGCGTGTCATGGGACTGCTCGGCCGTGACCCGAGCTTCTTCGCCTATGCCGATGGCGGATTAGCTGCCACACTTCTCAAGTGGGTAAAGAAGGCACTCGTAGATCAAGATCCAACGAAAAACCCTTATTTGCACTGGATTCTCAAAGGCAGGTTTGGAGCTGCACTGCCCTACTTTTTGAGAGCGGAGAACTTCGAAGCAATCAAAAGAAACATCGACAAAGTGGAATGGCACCAGATGTCCGTCGAAGAGTACCTGTCAAAGAATCCGTCGGTACGTTTCAATTCATTCAATTTGAGCGATGTTTTCGAATACATGTCGCTCGACAGCTACGCAACTCTTATGAAACTGATTGCCGCAGCCTCGCATCCGGGAGCGCGTCTGGTTTACTGGAACATGATGGCACCGAGATCAGGAGGAAACTTGAATATGAACAACCTGATTTCGCATACCGATCTCTCCATAAGACTGTTCTCCTTAAACCAGACGTTCTTCTATTCCAGATTCGTGGTCGAAGAGATAGCCGCTGGCAATGGCAGTAGAACGCTAAACGACTGTGACATTGATGGTCGCAACTCCGATGACTATCATGAAGGTCTAGAGCTAGACATTGTCCCTCCACCAAGACTACCGGAGAGAGCCGCATGAACCCCTGGCTTGGAATTGCATTCGTCATGGTCACGTTGATTGCGATGATTCATGGATTGAGCCGGCTCGAGAAGTCGGCTCGATTTGATTCTGAGACAATTCGCAAGGTACTTCACGTGGTCATGGGACTGCTCACGCTGTCATTCCCATGGATTTTCACAGATGCGTGGCCGGTATTGACGCTGAGCATTATCTCCAGTTTGTTCATCGCTGTTCTGAAAGTTTCCGATATGAACCAATGGCGACCGGTCATCTGCGCCAAAGGTCGGGACAGTATTGGCGAGATTGTCTTTCCTCTGGCGATCGGTTTGACATTCTTGCTCGCCAACGGCAATACGATGTTTTACCTGATCCCAGTTGCCATACTAACGCTGGCTGATGCCGCATCAGCATTGATAGGTCAGCGCTTCGGAAGTCAAAAGTATGGTACTGGAGATGGTTCCAAGTCGATCGAGGGCAGCTTCGCCTTTGCGACGGTGGCGTTCGCATCTTCCTTCCTTCCTCTTACTCAAATGGGCGGAGTCGGTGTAGCGGAAGCATTCAATATCTCCGTAATACTGGCGATAGTGGCGATGATGTTCGAAGCAATCGGATGGAAAGGATTGGATAACCTGTTCATCCCGCTTGGATCGCTGATTGTGTTGAAAACACACATGTTTATGAGCATGCCGGAATTGCTACCGAGGCTCGGTCTATTGCTTCTCTCTTCGCTGATAGTGCTAATCGCGCGGCGCAATAGCACGCT
>CAZISK010000191.1:0-10778 GCA_964541355.1 uncultured Candidatus Obscuribacterales bacterium | reverse complement strand
GTAATGACTACCGAAGTATTTCGTAACATGTTGTATGGCACCATCCTTGGTGAAGTCGGCAAGAATCTCCGCGACGTGGCCTACGTTGTTCTCGATGAATGTCACTACATGAACGATTCCGAGCGCGGAACGGTCTGGGAGGAGTCGATCATTTACGCTCCAACAGACGTTCAACTGGTCGCGCTGTCCGCCACCGTCGCCAACGCCCAGGAGCTCACCACCTGGATCGATGAGACTCATGGTGCAACCGAGCTTATCGTGTCCAATTACAGACCGGTGCCGTTGCGTTTTCACTTTTTCGGCGATCAGCGCATTTATCCATTGCTCAACCCTGGTGGCGGTGTCAACAATCTATTGAAGAATCGCTTCGGAAAGCGCCGACGCTTCGATCAGAGCAAGAAGCGCAGACCGGGCGGGCAGAACATTGGCACGCATCCAGCCGATGTGCTTGCAGTTTTGTCGGCGCGAAACATGCTTCCAGCAATCTATTTCCTCTTTTCGCGAAGAGGGTGCGAAGACTCCATGAAGAGAGCGCGTGGAATTCCGCTTATCAACGAGGATGAGGCAAAACAGCTTCGATTGGCCGTTGATACCTTTACTGCAGTCAATCCGAATCTGAAGAATCATCCTCATTTGCCGTATCTTTTCGAAGGGATGGCGGTGCACCACGCCGGCATGCTGCCCAGCTGGAAAGGGATGGTCGAGAAGCTCTTCCAGAGAGGATTGCTGAAGGCTGTTTTTGCAACCGAGACTCTGGCTGCCGGTATCAATATGCCGGCGCGATCTACTGTAATAAGCTCGCTGACGAAGAGAGCGGATGAGGGTCATAGAGGACTGACCGCCTCCGAGTTCCTCCAGATGTCGGGGAGAGCCGGACGTCGAGGCATGGACGAGGTCGGTCACGTCGTCGTTCTGCACAACACATTCGAGTCGGTAGAGGATGCCGCGAAGCTTGCCACAGCCAGCGCCGATCCATTGTGCAGTCAGTTTACTCCATCATATGGAATGGTTTTAAACCTTTTAGAAAGACATACAATTGAGGATGCTCGCGATCTGATCGAACGCAGCTTCGGTCAGTTCAAAACCAATCACGAGCTCGAGCCGTTGTTCGTAGAGCGCATGAAGCTCGAAAAAGAACTACAGGAGTTGAGCGGTCCTCTGTGTCCTGGAGAGATCGGTGATCTTGGTCTTTATGCTAAACGGCTCGGCGCCATCCGCTCGAAACACAAACAGCTCAAGCATATGGAAAAAGGTTTGCGGCCGGTGAAGAAGGCAGGCAAGGTCAAACCCTCGCCTGCGGCTCAGTTGCAAGCCAATCAGGAAGGCGAGCAGGCGCTCGGCTCCGTGCGTAGCGAAATATCGGATCTGCTCAAAGAGACATACGCCATGCCCTGTCACGGCTGTCCCGTGCAGAAGCCCTGCAGCAATCAGACCAGCCGGATCGAGCAGCTCGAGCGCCGCATCAAAGAGCTGAATCGTCGGCTGGAAAGAGAAACGGGGAAGTATTGGAGAACTTTCGAGGCGCTGACTGATGTACTGAAACTGCAAGGCTATCTCGATGGTAATCGTCCCTCCAAGCTCGGGCGCATGGCGGCTGGAATCAGAGGCACAAATGAGCTATTCCTTAGCGAAGTTGTCGTCAACGGTCTCTTCGATCATTTGCGTCCATGGGAGCTTGCTGCAGTCTTGACGGCGCTAGTTCAAGAAGAAGGACGTGGACACGACCTGATTAGAATCAAGCTCAGTCCGGCTGTAGAACACACGCTCGAAGAGGTTGGCCGGCTGTCTCGTAAAGTCAAGCGCTTGCAGCGTGATTTCGACATCGATATTCCAGTCGAGTACAGCCCGCATTTCAGCGGGTTAACGGAGATGTGGGCCCAGGGCGCGAGCTGGGATCAGATTCGTCATGCCACCAACTTTGATGAAGGTGATGTGGTACGAGCGTTCCGCCGGACTCTCGATTTGTGCCGTCAGTACATGCGAGCCGAAGGAGTTCCCGAGCATGTAGTAAAACTCTGCTCCGACGTAGAGAGTTTGATCAATCGAGACGAAGTCAAAGAAGTGTCCTGAGAGTTCGCCACCGGAGTCCATTTCATGTCCGACATGGGTAAAGCGGAGCTGGCGCAGAGCATTGAGATCAACTTTATCGCCGCTTGCCAGTCTGCAGATGGTATCAATGGTGCTTCCTTCAGATCAGATTCGTTTTCGACGAGATGTTTTTCAAATTATCAAACTGCATGGATGAATTTGGTCCTCAAGGCTGATGGTGACGCGGATGATTTAGTCGGCCTGGTTGCGAAAACTCTCGAGGAATATGCCACTCCGATGTTGTGGCGTGTCGGTCCAGCCACTACCAACGGTGCGCGGCTCTCGAGGGTCCTGCAACAGTCCGGCTTGACTTTCTCGAGTACGGAACCGGCGCTCTGTCTATCGATGAAGAAATTCAAGCGCTCTGAAGACTTATCGGAGCTTCGCATTGAAGAGGTCTTAAGCCCGCGCCAGGTAGACGACTTTCTTGTTCCGTTCTGCGATGGATTCTCTGTGCCGGACGATGTAGCCGAACATTTCCGACTCTATGGCATCGAGAGAGTCGTGCCAATGGAGCGTCAGCAATGGTTCGTGGCTTACTGTGACGAACAGCCAGTCGCATGCGTGACCTGGTATGCCTGTGGCGGCATCAACATGATTTATAACGTCTGCACTGTCGAACAATATCGCCGGCGCGGCTTTGCAAGAAGAATGGTAGATCTAGCCGTCGAAGCTTCCTTGAGCAAGCGCGATCTGCCTGTATGTCTGTATTCCTCGCCGCTTGGACTATCGCTGTACAAGAGCATCGGCTTCGAAGAAGTGTTCGTCAGAACCGACTACATGTATGAACCCGATGCATTACTGTCATGATGGACATCTCTACAATGCGTTTGATGATTGGCGCGCTTGGTGCCGTTGTTGTAGTTAGCTCATGCAGTTCTTGTAACAAACAGACGGCTACGCTGCATCCGGAAATGACAGTGCCGATCGCCGATCCGTGGCTGCAGAAGCTGGTAGCGATAACCGACAAGATCAATCTCAAAGGCGAAGGTGCGCTCAAGGGCGGCAACTATAATTTCGCCGGCAAAACGATCAAGGTCGCACCTGGTACCAGATTCGAACTCGATTTGTCATGCCTGTTCGACGGTCGGCCGGAGATCAGGACCGATAAAGTCGACGGACATTTCATTCTCGATCCACCTGTCGAGATCGACGGAATACCGTTGCCCACTCGCCTGACGATAAAGCAGGGCGAAGCGACCGTTGAAATGGACTTTGGAAGAGCGCTCTTCGCGTTAATTGTCAGCGGGCTGCAACAGCATCAGTCCATAGATGCCGGCGAAGGTGGTGCGGCAGCGCTAAAAAACTTGCCTGAGAAGATCGTGGTTAGCGAAGCTCGGCTTGACTTAAAACCGGATACACAGCTCGATCTCACCAGCCTGTCCGCCAGAGTGGCTGGCGGTTCGTTCATTGCCATAAGAGATGTCGCCTATACCTCGGCCACGAGCTATCAGGCCAAGTTGGCAATGGATTTGAAACTGAAGGAGGGCAGTGAACTCAATTGGGGCAACGTTCGATGCGACACCAGGTTGGGCGAGCTCCTGCTTAATGCAAATCTAGACGCAACCGAAGGTAACATAACAGCTACTACCTTTGGGCTCGACAAGAATTGCCGTCTTACGCTGGCTGGTTGTTCAGTAAAATTGGCTGAAGTCGACGACAAATCAAAATCGCAGAGCTCGCCTGAATCACATTCGGAGGCGGTTGATAAAAAAAGCGTGGATGCACAGGCCTCTCGCATTGAGCTATCGCTGTCCAAGTTGGCAATTTCAAAGCCGGCGGGTTCAGCTTCACCACCTGATGTAAATCTTTTGGGGTGTGCTGAACTGGTCGATTCGAAATTGGCCTTGTCCAGCAACTCCGACGAGTTGGCGTTTGTGTTACCAGAGAAAACGACCGCAGACTTGACTGCTTCCTTGAGTAAAGCAGGCGCGCAGGATATCAGTTTGAAAATCGAAGATGGTTTGCAGGTTCGAAATTTTTCCTGGCGCAGTACTAGAGGCGATAACCAATTCGGGATCGATCTGAGAGAAGTTTCAATCAATCAATTGAATGCGACTAGCGCTACAGGGATTGAGATGGTGCTCGATGCGGTGGCAATCAGACCGGAAAGGTTGAGTTGGAAGAGCAAGGGCGCAACAGTCGACCTGTCATTGGATCCGCAGTCTAAGATTGTTTCGACGACTCCCTTGTGTTTTGCTTACGATGGCACAAAACTCGAGGCGCCTCTTGTTGTTCCCTTGAGGCTCTCAGCTGGAAGCGTTTCCATTAAAGACAGGCAAAACAATATCTACAAGTTGAAGGATGTTGAGGGAGATTGCAAGGTCAGCACATCAAACGATGACCTTCATCTGGACAGCACAATGAAATTGAAAGTATCGAGCAATGCAAATCTGCTTGGTATTCATGGGTTGCGTGGAGAGATAGGGAAGCTCACCATCAGCGGCTCAGCAAAACACGCACGATTGGACCTGGCCGAAGGGAAAGTTTTGCTGGCCCTGGAGGACGTGAAAAATGCGATCAAGAATAATCTGCCTGATCGTACGGTTGTAAACGTAAACGAGACATTGCAAGAGAAAACGAAGTGGCGCTACAGAAATTTCAAGCTCAAGAAAATCGTCGCTCGGCATCCACGAATCGAGAGGCTGGAGATCAAAAGGACCGATGAGATTGCTGTCGCGGCGGACGCCGATCTCAGCCTTGCGGGAACAGTCGAGGTTTATCATCAAAAATTCAATCCTCTGTCAAAAACACCTTCACAGTGGAAGGAGCATGAGTGGACGGCCGATGCTCATGTTAATGAAAGCGGAGTGGTTGACTACAGGCTGGTACCCGGAGCGTCTCTTGCGGACAGCAAAATTCATCTTGATACCAAAATCGATGTTCATTATCCTGAACGCCTTTCGATCGACTTGAGCAAAATAGCTGATGACGCACTTGCCAAAGCCGAAAACCAGGTGTTGCAGATGGCGCTGAAAGCAGCAAAATCTCTTACTCAGAACAAGTCCAGTATGATCAAGTATTCAGGCGATCTGCCTTTGGTTCGGAGCGCGGATAGACGACTGAAGGCGATTAAGGTCTCCAATTTCAAAGTCAGCCCTTCCGGCAAGAATCTGCTGATTCAATTTGCCGGAAGGGTTGAGTTGTAGCTGCACAATTTTTAGGTGCTGACAGCTTTTACCGTGTATGTATATGGCACTATGTGTTTGGTCTTCAAGCTGATTCCTTCGGGACCGACCAGGAATTTGACCAGGAAGGGCGGATAGACGTCAATCACCGTTTGGACCGAAACCTCGCCATCCAGGCTGCCTCCACCCATGGTGGCTGGTGGGAAGTCTTTTACCGTCTCTTTGACTTCCATGGACTCTCTTATCTTCATCGGTAGATTAGTGTTGTAAACGTTTTTCACTACCGCCTTGGCTCTCAGATATGGTGCCTGATCCGGCGCGACGGTTCTGGTTCCCAGCGTCTCCTGTCCTGGAGGTCCGGCTGCGGCGGCTCGGGCGGCATCACGGCAAACAGAGTCGTTGATCGCGACACCGATTGATATAGCCAGAAGATCGATCGTAATAAGGACGAGAGGGGTCATTACTACGAGCGCACCGGCAAGTTCGGAAAGACTCTGACCATTCTTTCTGCAGCGGGTCTGAGTTACCTGCCTGCCTCTTAGTTCAATTGTCATGGATAATATACCTGTCTGGTGTGCCATTCTATGTAGTGGCACTATTCAAATAATTTCTTTCCCGGTCTCCGTTCGTGCTTGCAATAAATAGGAAAGGGAAAGTGTAAAAGAGCGCCGAGCTACCGTGGGTTGAGCGCGTTTCGGCGCCTTTACACTTATTGCCGTTCCTCCTTACTAATGCACTAGCGGTTTTGTTACCTTGTTCGTTTAACGGAGCCTCCCCAAAGGTTAGGCGGCTCTTGACAAAAATGAAATCCAATTAATCTCTCCTAAAATTGCGGGTCAGCCTGGTTGTTGGAGGCACAAGTGATTTCGGCAGCGCCTTCGCGTTGCGACCGTAATTACCGGGGAAATCAATCCAGGGAAAGAGGAAAAAAACAATATGAAGAAAACAATCATCCGGGGCCGGAGGATTATCTCCTCCATGCTCGGTACCGTCCTTGCTATGTCGTTTTTAGCGAACACAGCACTGGCCGCGGAGCCCCCTGCGAAACAGCTCAGGATGCCCGCCCATATTAAGGCCAGGAAGGCACTCAATGATCCAAGCGCAGTAAAGTTTGATCCGGATCTCCTGCTTGTAATGCCGAAGGAAGGCGCAGAACAGGAATCTATAGATAAGGCGTTCGAAGATGTCCATGGTACCGTAATTGGTTACATCGGCGAAGGCGCTCTCAAGTGTTTTATAGTCAGAACGGAAAAAGGGAAGCTCGTTGATACCGAGAAAAAGCTCGGTAAAGACCAGAAGAACTTCAGGTGTGTCGGTCGTAATTACAAGCTGAAAGCACAGTTCGTCCCCAATGACACCAGCTTCCCGGCGGAGTGGCACCTGGCCGCAATCAACTGTCCGAAAGCCTGGGACCGTTCCATGGGCACGTATCAGAAGGTCGCTGTTTTCGATACCGGCTGTCAGGCTAACATAACTGATCTCTCCGGTAAAACGCAGAAAGGCTATGACGCCACTACAGTTGGTGCCAGACTCACAGTACTCGGCGGGCCCGGCTTGCTGGGCGACCTGCTTGGCGGTATTGGCGGAGCACTATCGGGCGGCGCACAGACCGATCCTCACGGACATGGTACCTGGGTAGCAACGACAGCGTGCGCTCGGGCCAACAACACCGCCAACACTGCCGGTGTCTCTCCCAATTCCACCGTCTATCCGGTCAGAATAGCCGGTTCAGATGGTTCGACAGACGACATCGCAATCATGGCCGGTCTGCTCAACATGATGTCTTCCGGAAATCGAATCGTCAACATCAGCTACGGCGCACCGCCTCCTTGGGGTTTGACCAACGCTTTAATCCACGCCCCACTGCACATTTACATGCAGACCTATCACGACTTGAAAGGCGGTCTGATCTTCATGTCGTCGGGCAACGATGCTCAGTTTGACCCCAATCCTAAGATGCATTATGTCAACGTCGTGACCGCAATTGATCCAAGCTTGACTCTGACGGACTTCAGCAACTATGGTTTTTCGTCTACGTTTACCGCTCCCGGAAAGGGCATTGTTTGCTCCGATACCGATGGCACCGTGACCTCCGTCGACGGTACGTCCTTCTCGTCACCGATTGCCGCCGCCGTTGCCGCGCTCGTTTGGAACGCCAACCCGGCATTACCTAACGTAGCGGTCGAGACGATTCTCAAGGCTAGCTGCTTCAAAGCCGGCGCTGCACCGTGGACTCCGTATTATGGATACGGTATGCCGGATGCCAATCGCGCCGTGCGCATGGCACGTGGTGGTCTATAAAGGTGGACGAAAACGTATCCAAGTGAGGGCTCAGTCATGTCAGGACGGGATGCAATGAGAAATCGATCGAGAGGCCGCAACAGGCGCGGTCATGGAATACCGGAATTCGGCGCTGCGATGGTAGCATTCATCTGCTTCTTCCTGGCACCAGTAATTGACCTCTCGTTCATCCCATTGCGATACCTGATCGCACAGGGAGTCGTGACTGAGCTCACTCACCGCTTGTCACTATCAGAAAAACGCAGTGATGCCTACACGCTTCTGGGATCTGATACATGGTGGCAAGGATTCCTTGCCCATTTCGGCGTCACTGCGCACGACCCCAAGCTCAGACTGGTAGTTTGCGGTCTGAACCCATCCAACATGACCTCAGTCAACACGCCTCTAGGTCCTCTATCGGATGAATGGTTGCCGGAAGGCGTCAACGCTCCTTGTGTCTATAGTCTCGAGTTGAGCGTTGATTGCGACTTGCCGCCTTTGTTCAATTTCAATGTGGGGCTCCCAGGCTTTACGGAACCGGTGACGATGACTATCAAGTCGCGCTCGCAATGGGAAAACTTAGGTCGAGATCCTCAGACCAGCAAATATTTTGTCAACGAATAGAAAGAACAGGTCAATGCAGAAAATGAAAACGTCACTGACTTTATCGGTATTTACCGCACTGATACTAGCAGTAGTATCGCCCCTGGCTGGGATAGGCGCCGATCCTATCGAGAAGCCATATGATTGGACGATTGAGATTAAAACTGCCAAGCTTGATAGACACTTCGAGTACGAGGGATCGACTCTGAGACCTGTCAGCAAAGCTGACATCGTGTACTATCGCGTCAACAATGAAGACGAGAAAAAGAACTACGAGGAGGTCTGGTTCCACAACGGCAAAGCGCTTGGTCTGGAGCGGAAAGAAAAGTTCGAGATGGACGAAGGCGATGGCGTAGCCATCAAAGTCGTGCATAACTCCGTCAGTCCCGATGAAGAAGAGTTGAAAGCTGCCGCGGATGCGATCTCGTTGATTTACCTCGACGCTTATCTCAACCGCAACCCGGTGGTCTCAGTGATCGTGAAGGATTCATCTTTTGGCGATATCCTCAATTACTTGCAGGATCAAGAGTGGCAGATTCTGCCCGATGAAACTGATGTAGCCATAGACGCTCAGGTCCTTCTCTATATCCAATCCGAAAGTGCGGAGCAGAAAAAGACCCTCAAGTATCAGAGCCCGTCATAGGTGAGAGCGAAGAAACAGAGGGGTTAGTCATGAAAAGAACAAAGAGAAGTTGCAACGGCAACATGATGATTTTGGTATGTTTCATGTTGACCGCGCTGGTGGTAGCACTGGTGGTGGCGGGTTCCTTCGGGTCTCTCGTCTGTATGCAGAATCGGTTGCGAACAAGTGCCGATGAAATTGCGTTGGCTGGTGCCAGAAAACTCAACAATCTGGACCGTCTTGGTCAGATGAACAACATGATCTCTAGATCTCGTCAACTGGTTTTCACGTCGAAGAAACAGTATGAAGATGCACACGAGCACTATCCGCAGGTATCGCTTCTTGCCGATCGCCTTCATCAGGAGTCCAGGGAGACTGCTCTGGAGTTGGACAGCCAGCGCACCTATCTCAGGACGCTCGCTTCCAACGAGGCAGTCGCTGCGATGAACGAGAAGTTCAATCAATTGAAAGTGACTTACCCGATGACGCTTCCGTGGATGAAGGTCGAGATGCCTCAGTTCTCTGACAGGCGATTCGGCAAAATCAAAGACTGTGAGTCGAATGTTTTCCAACTGAAGAACGTGGATGAACTGGACACCTACGACACCACAACTTACATTTCGGAGAAGCCGGGAATCAAGCTTTACAAGGAGGGGATCAATGCCAAGCTTCCCTCATCGGATGGAGATTTGAATTTCAAGATCTCTTCTTTGCCTACGTCGGTCGACAAGAGCATTAATCCAGCTCGAATGGTCTTAAAGCAATCATTTGTCGAGATTGTCAGCGACGACTTGCCGTCAGCGACGGAGGTCAAACTTGAAATTCAACTGAGCACCGGATTTGGTATACCCGCATCCAACAAAATGCTCGCTATAGGCACGGCCGCCGCCACAGGTGCTTGCCCCGTGCAATAGTGAGCGGCGAGAAAGTTTCCCAGAGGTGAATCGAAGAGGAGAGCAGGTCACGCAAAAGCCTGCTCTTCACTTTTACGGTTCTATGGTCCATGGTGGTCGCTGTCAGCAGTCGAGCTCCCTAAACCGCTCAGGTGCTTTTGTTAACGGACCTTCTGGCGAGGCATCACGCTACCTGCATGATGGCGGATTCCGCGGCTTCTGCCATTTCCGGCTTTCCTTTTTGGGCGAGCTTGGCGGCGTACTCGTTCAAAAGCTCTTTCAACTTTGATATCTCCGGATCTCGTTTTTCCGGCTCGGCAGGCAAGATCTTATTGAATTCTGCCAGCCCTTCTGTCTGTCGACCGAGGGCACAGAGTAAAAGTCCACGTGCCAGAGTCGCGCGTATGCTGTTGTCCGTAGATGAACGTGCCGCTTTGTTGTAGACCACGAGAGCCGCTTCGAACTGATCTAGATTTTCCAGACAGGAGGCTTTGATGAATAGACCTTCGTTGCCTTGAGGTACCTTGTCGAGATAAAGATCGATCGCAGTCAGCGCTTCCGACCACCGTCCAAGTTCGGCAAGGACCGATGCCTTTAGTAAATATGTGTATGGGAAGTCGCTGTTATGATCCTTCTCGAGCGCCTTGTCGGCCGTCTCCAGTGCCCGTTGATAGTCGCCGACCTCTCCCAGGCAGGCCGTCAGGAAGCTCAGCGCTTGAGCGCTGTCAGGGTCCAAGTCGCATGCTTTTTGCGAGCGCGCTAGCGCCTCCTGTTTTCTCCCCAGGCTCAGTAAACAATGTGCACTGGACATCAGCGTTTGCGCGTCCTCCTTTTTCGCAAGCGCCTGGTCGAACAGTTGCAGCGCTTCGGCGAACTTGTTCTCTTTCAGTAGCTGATTCGCTTTTTCTATTCCCGGAGCTAATTTGCTTTTGATAATCCAGGCGATGACTATAAGTGCGATCAACTGATACGAGCTCGCTGTGACTGCGTTCAGTCCAGTTGATATGTCTTTGGTGTCGACACCGATGAGAACAGCAACGATCACTGAGAAAAACATCATTGCGGTACCGACCGGCTTACATAGCCAGAATAGTCCGATCAGCAGCAGAAAGCCGTATTTGCCGAATTCTCTCGCTTTCTTTTGAGCTGCTTTTGGAAGCCACT
>CAZISK010000190.1:0-10781 GCA_964541355.1 uncultured Candidatus Obscuribacterales bacterium | reverse complement strand
GGGGGCACGGCGCCAATCCAGATTGATTCGCCGCATCGCCTACCGCTGAGCCCTTATCTGCAAGCTCCGGCAAGAGCGCACGAACAAAAGCCCCGATATCCGCTTCGAACTTTTCCAGAGGAAGCTTTCCATCCTGCATGTCAGCCAACCGTTGCTCCCACGATGCGGTCAAGGCTATGTTCTTCAAATCACGGTGCACTTGAGCAATTAACGCTGTGCCTTTCGGCGTCGGCAGGAGCTTCTTTTTCTCGCGGTGGATGTATCCGCTCTTAATCAATCTCTCGATTATGGCAGCTCGCGTTGCCGGCGTACCCAGGCCTTTCTGCTTCATATAGCCAGCCAGGTCTTCATCATCGATCTCTTGTCCGGCATTTTTCATTGCGGTCAAGAGCGTACCGTCCTCATAAGATTTCGGCGGAACAGTCTTTCCTTCCTTGAGCTCCTCCTTGAGCTTAGCCACCGTCTCACCTTTTTTCAGGGCGGGAAGGATCTGCTTTTCTTCGGCATCATCCTTCTTGTCGGCATCTCGGCTCTTACTCTTAGGTTCGAGTGCCGTCCAGCCGGCCTGCTTCACGACAATGCCTCGAGCTCGAAAAGGATGATTGGCTACATCAATTGTTGCCACGGTCTCATCCTTAATCTCAGGCGGCAGGAAGATGCACATAAAGCGCATCGTCACTAGCTGGAAAATATTCTTCTCTCGTTGCGGAAGGCCGGGCGGCAACTCTTTATACGTAGGAACAATGGCGTGGTGATCGGTGAGCTTGCCATCATCTACGTATGACTTTGTCAGCCTGGGCTTCAACAGGGCAGCCGTGATCGATCCTGGAACGATTCCCTCAGCAGCAAATAGGTCGCGAACACCCTGGCTCGTAGTGTCGTGCTTGAGAACGCTAGAGAGAATCCGCGGCAACTCGGGCACCATATCTGATGCCAGGTGCCTGGATTCCGTTCGCGGGTAGGAGATCAGTTTATAAACTTCATACAAGGACTGGGCAATGTCGAGAGTCTCTTGAGCAGTGTATCCGAACTGTTTGTTCGCATCCTTCTGGAGCGTCAGAAGATCGTAAAGCGCTGGAGCCGCTGCACTCTTTTGTGATGTGATAACAGACCTTACCACACCATGATTCTCTTTCTTCACCGTCTCGAAGATGGCTTCGGCTTTCGCTTTATCCTTAATCCTGGTTGGATGTTCGCCCTTGCCATTGCCGATGAACCGGGCAGCGAATCCCGGATGGAAGTTGGCGATAACTTCGAAAAATGTCTCGGATTTAAATGCGTCTATGGTGTTTTGGCGTTCGACAATCATGCTGAGGGTCGGAGTTTGAACTCTGCCGATTGTGCAGAGCTGCCGATTGATCGCAGTATAGGCTCGGGTAAGATTGAGACCGACGATCCAGTCGGCATGAGAACGCCCTGTCGCCGCATCAGCCAGACTGTCAAACTCGCTTGCGTCTTTCAATTTCCTGAAACCGGAGCGAATCGCGTCAGCTGTGAGCGAACTTATCCAGAGACGCTCGACCGGCTTTTTGCAACCTGTGAGCTTGTAAATCAGTCGAAATATAAGCTCACCTTCGCGTCCCGCGTCCGTCGCGCAGATAATCGATTTGATCTTTTTGTCTTGGAACAGCTTTTTAATGACGTTGAACTGCTTCTTGGTCTTGTCTTCGACCCTGTACTTCCATTCAGTCGGTATCATCGGCAGCTGAGCCAACCGCCAGGCGCCCTTCCAGGCCGGGTTCATCTCCTCCGGTTCCGCCAGTGAAACCAGATGGCCAAACGCATACGTGACTATATACTCATTGCCTTCGAAGTATCCGTCTCTTTTGGTGGTGGCACCCACTACGGCAGCTATATCTCGTGCAACAGACGGCTTTTCCGCCAGGACTACTTTCATCTGAACAGATTCCTCCCCGGCTATTCTTGCCCATCTCGCCCGAAAGGTAAAGACTGACTACTCGCACCACTTCGGTATATAGAGTGCACTAGAGCAGGTTTCAAGGACCGTTCTCAAGAAAAACATTTTGACGGAGAATGCTTGCTCGGCAAGGTGCGAGGCGAACGCATCTCAATCCGCCCACCAATCATGCACAGCCTGGTTGAACTAAATCGTTCCCGTGACACCAGCTATAGTGTTGGCTCTATCCTTCAACTGGGATCTCTCACTTTCCTGACCAAGGTAATACATCGTATCCGCATACCGTTGCAGATATGGCACAAGCGAGATCGAGTTCGAACCATAATACTCTTCCGCCAGCGCAAGAGCATTCTTCAGCATCGGCGCGGCGACATCATATTTTTTCTCTTCCACATACAAACTTCCGAGTGCATATGCGGTTCGCGCTTCGCTGCCATTCTTGGAAGGTTCTTTTTTCCAGAATTCCAGGGCGCGCAAAAAAAGCTTTTCGGCCTCATCGAATTTCTTCTCTTTGATCAAACACTTCGCCAGTTTTTCAATTCGCGGGAAGACCTGGAGAGGCTCATCGGGCAAGACCCTTTCCGTGTGTTCGAGTGCATACCGGAAGTAGGTCTCGGCCTCGTCATTTTGTTGTTTGTCAAGACAGATCGTTCCGAGACTGTCGAAACTGTTGGCCAGAGAGATATGCTCCTTACCAAGGACCGTCTCCTTGACGTCGAGCGCCGCTTTGAACAACCGATCGGCAAGTTCGACGTTGCCACGCGAGCGGTATTCATTACCGATGCCATCGCATGTGATGGCCCAATCGATTACCGGATCGCGCATCGAGGGTGAGGCCTCGCCGGCCCAGCCAGTAAGTGGCTGTCCTTTTTTCAAGGTGACCGGTCCGAGAGCCGCGTTACGATACTCATTCAATCGCCCCTCGATGAAAGCGATAAGCTGGTCAGTCAGTGGATCCGCCTTACTGGCGGTGCCATGCTCGAGATGAAACCTGATAAGTGACCCCATTGACGGTATTATCTGCCCGCTGCCGTTATCCATGACCGCTTTCTTGATATGAAATTCTTCTTCCAGAAGCGGCTCGGCTTCAGAAAACCTTCCCCGCAGCGTGTAGAGCCGGCCCAGATCGCCAAGACTTTTCGCAAAACGCATGTCTTTCTCGCCGAAGGCCGCGGACTTAATCAGAGATTGCTTGAATAAACGCTCGGCATCACCATAGCGCCCCGTATCAAGGGCTTCGTTGCCAGCGCGATGGAGTCTTTCCCAATCGCCGGCGGTAGGCGTCGCGGCATTCGCTTTTGCGTTAGTATGAGCCTTCGTATCGGCACTGAACGCTGGTTGCAGCGAAACGACCGCCATGGCAGTCGTCAATATCACTAATGTGAGCTTGGAATTGCCTTCTGATTTCATGACGAACTATCTCTTTACGACTGACCAGCTCATTCTACCGAAATAGCGGCGAGATGTATCGAAGATATAGTTCAGTTATCGGTCGAATGACTCATAGTGCGTTAGTGAATGGCATAAGAAGGCGTCACCATCCTTGCTTGAGCATGCTCTGGATCTTCTTCCACAGAGTTCAAAACTTGAATGTAGGAGGGGCAGTCATTAGTTGGACTGGAAACAACGCGGGAGGCTATCGTTTCGGACGATTTGGATAGCGAATCACCGGACTGGGTCTTCTCGGTAGCACAAGTGATTGTGTTGAGGTATTCAGGCTGAACCTTCATGGTTGCTCGCGCCTCATTATGATGCATGGACTGTGCACCGAGCACTACGACAGCACTTAAAGCTAAAGCTACTGCCAGACCAGTGATTCGCATAAATTTCCCGTTCCTCCGCGACTCTCGACGATCACACAACTTCGATCGCGAGCCTTTTTAGGAGGGTAGAAAAGTTATTTGAGTTTATCTTCCATAGTATTGAACATAACGTCCAAAGCTCGCTTCATTGCCGCCAACAGAAGATTCCGATTCGGCACCAGTGTCGGCTGCACCGCCGGACTCAGAACTAGATTCCGATTGCAGAGCGCCGCCTGATTCAGATTCTGCACCACTGTCAAGCGGTCCGCCCGATTCAGAGTCTCCCCACTTAACGCCACCAGTCTCGGTCGAGCCACCGGCGCCATAGTAGCCGCCGGATTCGCTGTCACCACCACCGACCATAATGAAGCCGGCTTCTGAATCTGCCCTGGCGCCACCGGTGAATGTAAGGCAGGTAACCGCCGCCAGTACCATCGCGTAGACTACATTTCTCATTTGTCGCATGATTCTCTCCACGTTTTGAAAATCCATCACCAATTCAGGGCAAGGCAGAAAATGGCGTCAGTAAGATCGTAACAGACCGAGGCATTGCTGAGTACCAAATGGAAACCAGTCAGTACACTTGGAAAGCAAGATAATTGTGACAGCCATCTTCTTGAA
The DNA here is from genome assembly GCA_964541355.1 of uncultured Candidatus Obscuribacterales bacterium. GTDB lineage: Bacteria > Cyanobacteriota > Vampirovibrionia > Obscuribacterales > Obscuribacteraceae > JADYXR01. The sequence continues at coordinate 6,440 of CAZISK010000190.1, read as the reverse complement.
AACTTCAATTATCTTTTAATATGCTGTATGTTCTGAATTGTCGATCTTAATTAATAGGTGCCTGCAAACTGTGGCTATCGCAGATACGAAGAGAATACGGCTGGGGATTTTGATGATCGATGCCGGTCTAATCACGCGTGAAGAGCTGGAGGAATGTTTGCGCATGTCGAGAGAGACCGGACTACCGGTTGGTCGCATGCTGCTCGTCAGCGCAAAAACCACGGAAACCGTGCTGCAGGCGGCGGTGCAGGCGCAATCGCTGCTCAAAGATGGGCTCATCGATTTGGATTCAACCTACAAAGCGCTCAGAATTGTCAAAGAGGAGCGTAAATCGTTCGATAATGCTCTTAAACAGCTCAACATCATCATTGAAGACGTCAAGATCAACAAGCTTGGACAACTCTTGCTGGCATCCAATTTCGTTACCGAGGAGCAGCTCGAAGAAGCCCTTACAGGAAGCGCTTCGACAGGACTACCGTTCGGTCGCATGCTGGTGCTCAACGGTGTGATCAACGAGGCCCAATTGGCCGCGACGTTAAACGCTCAGATTTTGATCCGCGACGAAAAAATCACAAAAGAGCAGGCTATTGATGGGCTCAAGCAGGCCCGGCGTCGACAGATTGCCGTCGAAGTTCCACTTATGGAGAAAGGCTTCTACCGGGTACAGGCGCGCGACGCCATCCGGCTGGGCGAGCTCCTCTCACTGGCCGGATTGATCTCAGAATCCCAGCTTCTCAACGCCGTAGAGCTTGGGCTTATTTCTCAAAAGCCTTTGGGTCAGGTTTTGATTGAGCTGAACCTGGTTAACGAGGACATGTTAAAAGTGGCGTTGCAACTGCAAGACCTCGTATCGAAAGGTACGTTGAGACCGCTGCAAGCCTCGCAGGTTTTGGTACAGGTCCGCGAAACTGGACGTTCAATTCCGGATGCAGTGGCGCTCATCGAGCGCGGCGGCAGCAGCGAGGCGCTCGACATCACGCTGAAAGATTTCTTGATGACGGTCAAAACAGTGACCACCGAGGATATTCAGAACGCCTTCGAAGTTTCCGTGAATAACAATCAGATTCTCGGACGTATGCTTCTCTTAGCCGGAATAATCGATGAAACAACCTTGCAGGCGGCCATGCGCCTGGTCTTCCTAGTAAAGGGCGGTCTGCTCAACATAGAACAGGCGCAACAAGCGTTCGATTACAGCCAACGTCATCGTGCCACCATCGACGAGGCGCTGCAGGAGCTCAACATTCAGCCACCAAGCTCAGTATCATAAGAGATCTGATTGATCCTGAAGTTGGAGGAGCTGTTAGGTATGCTTTTCAGCTTTGATTCCATATCGTCCAGCTGCGCCAGTCTGTCTTTGAAGATCTGTCCGGGCAGCACATGGTTTTTCTTGAACTTACGATAGTCCATCTCTCGTTTGAGCTGAATTCGAAGGTTGTCGATTAGCGCATACGATGCGGCGCTGGTGCCTATGATGTTAGCCGTTCCGAGATAGATGTTGGTGCGCTTTCCATTGTATGGAAAGCGACTTCCTGCAATCATGAAGAGGACGCCACCACCGGCGATGCGAGACCCACCGACCAGCGCTCCGGAAGCGACGTTTTCGGTTGCCGCCAGCACACCGGCGCGAAGCTCGCGTTCGGCGATGCTTACCTGCTTTTTCAAATTAGACTCATGCTCTGAGTAAAGCGCGCAGCGCAGGACCGGCAGGTCTGCCTTTTCAAGCTCCGGCGTAGTGGCGAGCTTTTTGAGGCTTTCCAGATCGGCGGTGAGCTTCTCGACGCTGCCTCCCTTGAAGTCGGCCATGCAGGTCTTCACATAGTGCTTATGATACTCGCCGACAACTTTGCCTACGCCACGGCTGACCAACGGGTTAAGCACGGTAAGGCTTCCACTTATGGCGGAGAAAACGCCGGCCTTGGTGTTGTTGTGCCGATCGCCGGTATGCAAGGCAAGATAGCCGAATCTGTTTGAAATCGCCCCAAGTGTATTCCTCGCGATGTCGACCAGATAGAGGCTTTGTTGAAATGCCAGGAGTCGGCGCGCACTTGAATGAAACTTCCGAAACTCGTCGAGAGAGATATCTCTTATATCCAGCAAAACTGGATCTTCCGCTCGAGACAGCATTTCGTATTTCGTGGCACCACATCTCGAGCTTAGCTTATTGATGAGCTGCTCGCGTTCCACAAACAACGCGTTGACGTCTTCGCAATAGCCCTTTACTTTGGCTCTCGCCTCTTTGGGAGCAAAGCCTTTTCTGTGTGTCTCAATCTCATGATAGGCGTTAATACCAAGCTCCAATGCGGAGCCGCTGGCACCGAGGATCTGACCAATTCCGCAGACGACATTGCCGCGCTCCAGCGTCTGCCGATCAAGCTTTTTCGGCGTATCAAAATTCTTCGTCCGCTCTACAAGGCCAACAAGGTAGCCGCTCAAGCTGACAGCATTGTTGGATTCGGTGAACGTGAAGTAGCGCCACCCTTTCCATCGCCCTTGCTTGGCAACGGTCAATTTGTAATTGAGATTGAATCGCTCGAATTCGACAAGCTTGAGAAGAATTCTTCTGGTATTGTCCTCAAGAGCGTCGACGCAGACGATCAAATCATTCGAGGAACTTGCGGTCGGATCGACAAGTTGATCGGGTGCACCATATGCGGGGACTGGTATCAGCAACGCTAATGCCAAAACAGTCAAAGCTGACTTTCGAAAGAACCGCTTAGTAAGTAGGGTATCCATAGAATTCCGCCAAATCAAAATAGTTGATCTCTTGCGAAGTGATCACTTCGGACAGTTGAAACTCTAACAGTCGATTGTGCATTACTTGTGATCGAACCGACAGCGTAAAGGCAACCGCTTTAAAAGCAATTTCATATGTTTATCCCCACGACAGCCAGGATCATATACGGGATTCCGTCTATTTAGCAGCTGAAACAAAAGGATTTTGGCGCTTCTCATGCCAGATACTGGTCTCGGGTCCGTGGCCTGGTATCACTCTGGTGCTGTCATCAAGAGTATACAGCCGACCGGAAATAGATTCGATAATCTCTTCATACGAACCGCCCCAGAGATCGGTCCGACCAATTCCTTGTTTGAACAGCGTATCGCCTGCAAACAGAAGGCTATCCTTGTCCGCCACCGAATAGCAGAGACTGCCTGGCGTATGCCCAGGAGTATGGATTACGGACGCCTTTTGTTTTCCGAATTCGATCACCTCTTCGTCGTCGAGATACTGATCGACGGGCAATGGATCGGTGGCTGTGAAGCCAAACATGGAGCATTGCTTGAGCAGGTTATCGTAGAGCCATTGATCGCCTTTGTGCAAGCAGATCTTGGCCCCTGTCCGCTCCTTCACCTCGCGGCTTCCAAGAACGTGATCGAAGTGAGCATGTGTATGCAGTAGGTATTTGATTTTCAGACCATGCTTGTTGGCCAATTCAATAATGTCATCGACGTCGCCGCCCGGATCAATTACGATCGCCTCACCGGTCTCCTTGCAGCCAATCAGCGAACAGTTGCATTGCAGGGGACCAACCGGAAAACTTTCTACAACTAGCATTGTTATTCAAACATCTCGCTGACGGAAGAATCATCATGAATACGAGCAATCGCCTCACCCAACAGGCGAGCCACGCTGAGCTGCACAATTTTATCTGAAATATGCTCGCGCTCGTGCGGAATTGAGTTGGTGACGATCAACTTCTTGATGCAGGACTTATTGAGTCGCTCGTTAGCCGGACCGGAGAGAACCGCGTGCGTAGCACAGGCATAAACCTCTCTGGCGCCCTCTTTCATGAGCAGCTCCGCACCTTTAACGAGGGTTCCGGCGGTATCGACCATATCGTCGACCATGATGGCAATCTTGCCATCCACTTCGCCTACGACCGACATGACCTCAGCAACGTTGTGCTTGTCAGGATTTCTGCGCTTGTCGATGATCGCGATCGGCGCATCGTCGAGCTTCTTCGCGAACGCTCTTGTGCGCGACACTCCGCCGACGTCAGGACTTACCAGGACGATATCTTCCAACTCCATTCCACGAATGTAATCGAGAAGAACTGGGCTGGCATAAAGGTGATCGACGAGAATATTGAAGAATCCCATGATTTGCGGCGCGTGCAGATCGAGCGCGACCACTCTCTGTGCTCCTGCGGTGGTCAAAAGGTCGGCTATTAGCTTGGCGGTTATAGCTTCACGCCCGGCTGCCTTACGATCCTGGCGCCCGTAGCCGTAATAGGGCATTACGACGGTAATCCGTCCTGCCGATGCACGCTTGAGCGCATCGAGCAGAATGAGCAACTCCATAAGGTTTTCGTTGACCGGAGTGCAGGTCGGCTGAATTACGAAACAGTCCAGGCCTCTAACACTCTCCTGGACTTGCACATAAATCTCTCCATCTGAGAACGGCGAGATTTTTATAGGTGATACATGAAGTCCCATGTATTCAGCGACTTCTTTTGCCAACTCGGGATTGGCCGTACCAGCCAAGATCCGGAGTTCAGTCTTTCCACCTGCTAACAAACGCTGACGAGCGGGCATTTGTGCAACCAAGAGCTTGTCCTCCTCGCGATTCCAGGCTCATTGTAGATGAGTTATAGATTTATATAAACCATTGATCAAATGTTTAACGTCAAAAATGGTTCTACGCAAATGGCAATTCCCCTGACAGGGAGAGGCTTACAGCACCTTCAAGCGCGCACTTAACATGCATATATGAGAGACCGCCTTGAACATATGCGGCAAACGGCAGACGTAATGGTCCGTCGGCGGAGAACTCGATGGTCGCCCCCTCGACGAATGTGCCGCCCGCCATGATTATCTGATCCTGGTAGCCGGGCATATGAGCGGGCTCGGGGTCAACGTGAGCGTTGACTGGAGAAAAACGTTGAATCGCTTTGCAAAAGTTGATCAGCTTCTCGCGCGCTCCAAACTCGATAGATTGAATGATATCGAACCTTTTCTCGAATGGACCGGGACTGACCTTGAACCCTAACTCGTTGAAAACCGCCGCTGTAAGCGCCGCGCCTTTGAGCGCCGAAGCAACCACCGAAGGTGCCAGGAATAGTCCCTGGAAAATTTGCCGGCTCTGCCCGAAACTGTGACCCATATGTCCGCCCAGACCAGGAGCGGTCAAGCGGTTGACAGCATTGTCGACATACTGTTTTTTGCCGGCCACATAACCGCCTGCCGAACAGAGCCCACCACCCGGGTTTTTGATCATACTGCCCGCGATTAGATCAACTCCCTCTTTGGTGGGCTCGTCGCATTCGACAAACTCGCCGTAGCAGTTGTCTACCATAACAATGGCGTCAGGTTGAACTTCTCGAATGGCATCGACCATCAGTCGGATCTGTTGATTGGAATAAGTCGCCCTCGCCATGCTGTAGCCGCGCGACTTCTGAATGTAATAGATCCTGGCTGGGGCATGAGGTTTGATCAACTTTACAAGGTCCTCGCTGCAAACTGCATGTCCGGTAGCCACCCGGGCTTCGTCCCGATAATCAATGTAAGGACCGAGATCAATCTCCTCGTAGATTGCGCCGAGCCGCTTCAGACTGCCCGCTTCATCGCCGACGATGCCGAGAACCTCCTCAAGCGAATCGTAAGGCGGTCCGGTCAGACATAACAATTTTTCAGAGTAGCCGATATTGCCAAGAATGGCACAAGCTAATGCATGAGTTCCGCTTACGAACTGCATGCGCAAGCATGCCGACTCGCTTGCGAACACTTGCGCTAAGATAGCATCCAGCGCCTCACGCCCGGCGTCGTCGATGGCATAGCCGGTCTTCTCGGCGAAAAACTCCTCGGTAACCCGGGCTTCTCGAAAAGCCGTCAAAACCTTATGTTGATTCGAGAGACAGGTGTCATCAATAGCTCTAAATACATCTGACAGGCTTGCTTCAGCCTGCGCTATTAAATCTCTTGCTGTGACTGTGGTGGTCATGAACCAGCTCCTGTTTTGCAATGCCGGATAGAGTCTATTAATTTGTCTTTCGTAATTGAACTAACTCAATAGAAGGTACGTCAATAAATATATAACGATGTGTGATTTTGGCTGACGCGCTGAGGCGGAGGTATGAGATATGCACAAGCCGTTTCAAATCATCGGATCATTTATCAAGAATCTGCACCTGTCCTCTTACATACTGGAGGAGCTTTGCCGGCAGTGTGGACGGCCCGTGCCGGTTGACAATGGTCAAGATGCGCCGTCCGGGATCTGCCTGTGCGTCAGTTGCAATCTAGTGTTCACATCGGACAAGCCGACGGATTGGTGGCTCACCGTGGATGGTATCAGCCCCGGTTTCGGTCTTTCTCCAGGTTTGCGAGTATGCACGGCCGCGACATACGCAGGTCCAATCCAAAAGCTGATCAGGCGACTTAAGTACGATGATGACACGCTGGTTGCCAAAGACATCGGACCAAAGCTCTATCTAGCATATAGCCAG
>CAZISK010000189.1:0-10807 GCA_964541355.1 uncultured Candidatus Obscuribacterales bacterium | reverse complement strand
GTTCGTATCCAACCGTATTGATGCCGCTGAGACGTCGGATGTCTTTAGGTCGCCGTCAGCAATAAAATCGAAGGTGCTGCCAGCTCCGCTTAAAAGCAGGTTGCTGTTACCGATGTTCTGATTCCGTACAAATGCGCTGTCCGTTGCATCGATAGTGAGATTGTTCGCATTGACCTGGACACGGGTAACTTCATCGAGGCCTATGCTGAGTAGCGAACGGAGATTAACTGTATTTCCAGATGCCACTCCTACAGGTGGCGTACTCAAGTCACCGATGATATCGATAGAGCCGCTGCCGACCACTATGCCGGTGTAGTCGATACTTCCATTGGAGAGTGTGCCTGCGGAGACTGTGCCGGTCACAACACCATTCAGTACGGTGAGACTACCCTTGTCTAGCACCGGGTTGGCAGAAATCAGTCGGACATCGCCACTGCTCGTAGATCCAGTCGTGACAATCAATCCAGTCGAGATATCCCCGGGTGCGATGATGCTTACGTCGGCGCCATCTGTTATAGCATTGGAACTAATATTGCCGATCGCGACATTACCTTCGGCCTTGGTTCCACTGAACGCATAGATTTGAACAGGACCAGCCACGCCTTTGGTATTGTTGAAACTGTCTACGTTGACGCCGCCAAGGTTGACATTGCCACCAGTGGTGCTTGGTCCGTTCAGGGTGAAGAGTTTTGTTCCGTTAAATATCTGGCCGGGAGTCGCCGGAGTTATATTCACTCCAGCAAATGCAAAGAAGCTTCCCGGAGTCGTTTGTCCACTGCAACCGCATTGACTGACGTCGAGCAGTGTCACGCCGTTGGCAGCACTGATGCTACCAGAGGCGATTATGGCGAAAAAACCGCCGATCACATCGTAGTTGCCTGAAATTACAATGTCGCCTACCGTGTTAACTAAAGTCCCGATACCAAATTTACAGAACTGCGATGTTGATCCTGTTACATCCAACGTTCCGTTTTGCACGAATACGCAGCTGTTGATCGACAAGTTACCGTTAACGTTCAGAACCGCGCCAACGTTGTTGATGACTGATGTGGACTCGGTTGACTCGGCGTTGAGTACAGCCAGGCCATTAATGGTAGTCTGTCCATTCAGCGTGAGATTGAGATCACTTCCGGTGAGAGTGGTCGCGCCCAAAGCGCTGAAGGAACCGCCTTTTAATCCGTCGATAATCAACCCGGAGCCGTCATTGCTTTCGACATTGATGCTGCTGAAACCAATTACATTGTCATTGATCAAGAGGTCTGCTGTCAGGTTAAACAGGCCGGCACCAGCTATGTTGCCGTTAGTCACCACACCCGTACCTGTCGTGGACAGCGTGAAGTCGGTATTGCCGGCAGTGCCATTCAAGATAACGGTACCGGTTCCGATATGCGTCAAAAATACAGCTCCGCCATTAGCTTGCGCGGTGATACTAGCATCTCCGCTGCCGTCGCCGAAATTAAATCCAGTTGTCGTTCCAATTCCTCCGATTCCCGAAAGAACGGTCACGCTCGGGGCCTCGACCTGAGCTATGCCTTCAGTGTCGATGCCGCCTGAGCCGGCTGTCACATCTATGGTGACAGCGTTCTTGGCCGATACGTCAGACTTGATTGTTACGTCACCTGCCGACCTGATTACGACCTCGTCCGCCGAATCGATAATACCTAAGGTGACCGGGGAACTGAACAGTGTTTTGCTTGCCGTGAGCGAACTAGATTGAAGGGTTCCGTCCGCTGCATAAGTTACAGGACCGTTCGACTCAGGCGTAGCTACGGTAATGTGAACATCTCCGCCAGCACCTGTGCCGCCGGTCGTCACAATCGCAGCCCCACCGAGTGAATGCGTATCTATGACACCGTAACCTATAATCTCAACCGATCCGTTGCTGCCGGATCCTTCACCACCAGTATGAATAGAGCTGGCTCCACGCAAGATGATGTCACCATCTTTGGTGCTGCCATCAAATGCCGCCAAGAGCACATTGCCGCCCGTTCCAGTGGAGCCTGAGCCTCCAGTATTCAAAGTGACCCCATCAAGAATGATATTGCCGCCCGCAGCGCTGCCTTGGTCGAAAGTTGTTAGAGTTCCAGCCAAAGCTGGCGGGATCGGACCTATGTTTGAATTGGTTCCGCCTGTCGTGATGTTGGCACCAGCGATGATCGTTAAAGCGTTGCCATTGGCGTCAGCTCCATTATTGTTGGTTGACAGTCGAATTCCAGTCACAGTGTTGAAAACATTTCCGGAGGCGATGATTGTGAGCGCTGCGCTGACATCGATATTGCCGTCTATGCTTATGTTGCCGATATTACTGTAAGTGGGGTCGAATAGATCCGTATTGCCTATGGAAAGTGTCTCCGCCTCACTCGAGAAATGCACAGCATAGCCGTCGCTGTTAACTCTACCGGTGACGTTCCCTACATGCGACTCGATTGTTCCTTGGCCAGCATGAAGATTGAGCTGTTCGCTCAAAAGGTCGCCGCCTGTTATGTAGGAATTAGCTGCACCGTTGTAATCAAGCGCTCGAATATTGATATCGTGCTCCGCCGAAATTGTGCCGCCGGAATTATCCACATGGAGTTCGCAATCGTTGGCTGCTTCAATGTTGACGTTGTTCTTGCTTGAAACGGTACCTGAATTGGTGATGCTGGCAGCGTTAAGTGTGAGATTGCCGTTTGATGTGATCGAACCAAGGTTGGTCAAACCGCCATTTGCCTGCAGTGTGAGATCAACGTCAGATGTGATGTGAGCACCGGCATCATTGAATATATCTTCTGCTCTAATCGCTCCACCTCGGTTCTTCCCCTCTCCATCGAATGCGCGAACCGTGCCGTGATTGCTCAAGTCTCCGAGCAGTTTGAAATCAGAGCCTCTGGAGAAGTCACCACTGGCGGTGACCGCCACGGGCACGACCAGGTCGTTGGCCCTCATGACCTCGTTGCCGACAGTAATCTCACTAAGATCGACGTTGCCACCAATCGCCCGACCTGCGCTATCGAGTTGGACAGACTGGCCAGAACCGACCAATACTTGTTTTGCGGCGATGTATTCAGCGGGAGTTACATTTTGTCCTGCCAATAATACTTTCTTTTCACCGCCCAATTCGATCTCAACTGATGCGACATTCGAAAATAGTTTTGCGCCTAAGGTAATGCTTTGCTCTTGAGAGTTGAGATCCAAGTTGATGCCATGCGCCAACTTCACCGTCGAGCCTGATTCAGTCTTTTGAACACTGTAGTTCGCGACCCGAGCGAGCATATCGTTAACAGGTTCAACCACAGGCGGTTCAGTGCCGCATCGTATGTTTTGGACTGTTGTGGTGCCATTGTTCGGTGTCGTAAATGACGAGTGCTCGCTGCGTCTACCGTACGAATTGCGGAAGATCGTTCGCAACTCTCTTCTTCCCAGTCCGGGATTGCTATCCTTAAAATCTCTGAAATGGACCCTGTCGTGAGCTTCAGCTGACTGCGCTGCCGAGGAGAGGAACAACGATCCTGCGATTGCTGCCATCCAGTTTTTCGAAAAAGAGGCGTTAATCCTTGTTGCTTTTTTGCTCATTTACCATCTCCACTAGGCTTAACGAACCGAAAGACCAACCAACGAACCAACACGTATTGCTACCCTGTCAGGCACCCCAAAAATGAGTAGCAGAGCGCTTCATCGGCGAGAATCAGGTAGACGAGGATACCACGCCCGAGCTCTTGACAAAGGGGCGTGTTCAATGAATGTAATTCTGCTCATCCTCCGAGCGCCACACCGTGAGCTGAGGGCGCGGCCTTTTGTTCTCACTGTGCGCGTCATGTGCAGTTTTCGTAATATCCTAGTCAAGCAAGTCGCCTTCACTATGTGAAGTGATTTAATGCTGATGTTGTTCCGTCCCTTCCGCTATGCGCAAAGGATTGATTCACAGAGAGCGATGGACAACAGGTTTGTATCGATTGGCTCCTTCGCGATCCTGTTTGATAGCTCGATAATTAGCCGTGGATAGTCTTGTGGATGATTTCGAGCAAACCATCAATCTTTGTAATGTCAGTTGCTTCAACAAACACTGCTAGTATGCCAACATCGACGTCGGTGAGAACAGTTGTCTTGTTTTGAGCGCCAAGTTTTGTAAGCATTACCATCTGTCTCAGTTTGCCAATCTCCAACTTCTTGGTTGTCAGATTGCTGGTCGACAACAGCGCTGTGGAGAGAGCTCCCATCATGTCTTTGTCCCAGCCTTCCTTCAGAGTCGAAGCCATGACCAAACCGTCGTGACCTACAATCAGGCTACCGAAGACCCCTTCATATTGATCAATCTTGTGAAGCAGGTCCATAATGCCCTGACCACGTGCGCTGCTGATCACACGAGCCGTTGATAGACCGGAGCCGAGCTTGCGCTGTTCTCCGGCTTTGATTATGTTTTCAATGGCCTGATTGTCGATCAGCAGCTTTCCTATGGTTCTCATAGTACCTACGTTCTCGCCTACCACCTGCGCTGCCGTGGCAGATTTGTTCGACAGCTTGCCAAACTCCTTGAGCTCCTTCTTGAGCGTGGCTGTCTCGGGAGATTCCTTCGCTACTACTACTTCGATGCTTGGCTCGTCGTCCGTGTCTTCGCTTTCGTCAGCGTCAGCGATTTCAGCGGTGCTGGATTCAGTGCTTCCTTCAAGTTTGGCTTCGACCTTTGCAGGTTCAGCAACCTTGGCACGCTCTGCTTCTTTCTTCTCTTCCGCTTTGACTTTGTCAGCCTGTTCAAGGGACATCGAAGGCATGTCGCCTGTCTGGCTGGGAGTCTTGGGGTAGGCATCCGGGTTGAGCACCGGGATGCGGTCTCCCGTCTCCACGAGAGAAGATGGCATCGATACCTCTTGCTCTTGTGGTTTGACCTTCATCAAAGTCTCTGCGTTGACGTCGAGCTGACTGCCTGCCAGTCCAGCGAAGATATCGTCGACATCCGAATCGCCCAACTGGAACAGCGTTTCGCTATCATTGGCAGGCTCGGCTTCTTTCTCGGGCTCAAAATCTCCGGTCAGCTCTTGCTGGTCTTGTGCGGGTTGCCGCTCGGCGACCAGCTCTTTCGAGCTGCGGATCTCTTCTACAGTTTTTTGGGCTTCGGCAGGTGCCAGGTTGTCGAACAGATCATCTACGTCTCCGTCTACTCCTGCTGCGAACAAAGGTGCTGATTCTTCCTCTGTGGGCTCGGCTTCTGCTGATGCTGATGCTTCGCCTACTTCGCGTTGCGCCTCTGCTGGAGCCAGGTTATCGAAGAGGTCATCGACATCGCCATCGACGCCTGCTGCGAACAAAGGTGCTGATTCTTCCTCTGTGGGCTCGCCTTCAGCTTTTGATGGTTCGCTGACTTCGCGTTGCGCCTCTGCTGGAGCCAGGTTGTCGAAGAGATCATCGACATCGCCATCGACGCCTGCTGTGAACAGAGGACCTTCTCGCTCCTCTACTTCTTCTTCAGCTGGTGCAGCTGCTTCGATCTCCATTGTCGGCTCAGCTGTTTCATGCGCTTCAATCTCGGCTGTCGACTCGACGTCTTCGCTTTCGACCTGCCGGTTGCTGACTTCGCGCTGAGATTCGGCTGGTGCGAGGTTGTCGAACAGGTCGTCGACATCATTGTCGACACCAGCAGCAAAGATAGGTCCTTCTCCTTCGGAAAGACCTTCTTCAGCCTCTTTAGCTGGCTCTTCTTGTGCCGGCTCCTTCTCCTGGACACGGTCAGCGACTTCGCGTTGCGACTCCGCCGGCGCCAGGTTGTCGAACAGGTCGTCTACATCGCCGTCTACTGCCGCGGCGAACACTGGACCTTCATGGGTGGCGGACTCTTCGTCGACCGGTTCGGCTGCTTCGGATGGCGACTCTTCTGGTTCTGCGGGCGATTCTTCCTCGACCGGTTCGACCTCTTGTTCGACCTCTTCCGGCTGGGCCGCTTTCTCTTCTTCCGTTACTTCTTCGTCATGCGCTACTTCGCGTTGAGCTTCTTCTGAAGCAAGATTCGAGAAGATGTCATCGACCTCGGCATCGACGCCTTCGGCAAAGACCTTGTCGGTCTCCGCTCTCTCTTCGGTGGGCTCTGGACCTTCGGTCAACGATTGGGCTGGTGCCCGCACATCATCGTCATCGGTTGAGAGCTCCATCAGGCGTTTTGATAAAAGATCCGAATCGCTCTGATCGCGGTTGGGCGGAGCGGCGTCGAACTCCTCGACTGCAGGCGGTTTTCCAGGAGGGACGGCATCGAACTCTTCAACTGCTGGTGCCTTAGCCGCTGGTTCTGCCGTGGGAGTTTCATCTGCAAGAGCTTCTGCCCGGTCCAACAGACTGGCCAGTTTAGGACCTCCGGGACCCGCTGGTGATTGGGCTTTTTTCTGTTGCATACGCGCAGCCAGTCCGCCCAACTTCGACTCCTGGGGTCCAGCTGTCGCCGGTGTTGTTGCACCGCCGGCAGTGGCTGCTGTCGGGGACATCGGCTTCGGCAATGGTGTGGACGGTGGTGGCGCGGGTGGTTTGACCGGTGCTGCTGCTGCTGCTGCTGCTGGGCGGGTCGCCATCTCCGACGATTTTTTTGAATCAATTTCGGCAAAGAGAATCGCCACTCGAATCTCTTCGGGTGCCGCAATCGTCTCGTAGTCGTGGCTTTCCGGCTCTGCATCGAGACGATCGAGGAGACTGCGCAAGTCACCGCCTCCGGTGCCCGAGTCAGTCTGTGGTCCCGGCTTCAAAGAGCCGGTGCCGCTCGCGGATAGCGCCTGCAGCTTGGTAAAGGTGCTTGTGTTGCGTCGCTTCTGTGCTTGCAGGCGGTTGCCTGTTGTCGCTGGTGCGCGCTTATCGTCGGTGAGCCCTCGACCGAGAGGTGAGGCCGGAGTCTGCGCAGGCGACGACTGCTGAGACTGCGTCGAAGGAGATGCATTGAGCGGTCCTGACAGCATTTCATCGGCAGCGTCAAGATCGATTTCGACCGGCGGTGTCATAATCGCCTGCGCGCTTTCCAGGCTGCTTGGCCCGGTCTTCTTTGCCATCACCGCTTCTTGGGGATTTGATACGACCGATAGATCTGTCTTCGACGCCGTGAGCCCTTTAATGGAGGTGCCCTTCTGCTTCATGAAATCTTCGGCAGATTCAGCTGCATGCAGACCGCTGAGACTGATCGCTTGTTGAGGTGTTGGTGCTGCCGCTGCAGCTTCCGGCTGATGCTTGCCTTTCTTAAAGCGCTCGAGCGTTGCCGTTCCGGTACCGAATTGGTCGACCGGATCCAGCTTCCAGAATCCGGGCGCCGTGAAGATGCCACCCAAGCACATTACGATCATCTGGGCCAGATTGAATTCGACATTCAAGCCGGTGAGCTTCCAGGGACTGACAACCAGATTGCCGATCGCCCCGTACAGGAGGGCAAAAGCCAACATGCCCCAGAAAACCTGCCACTTCTGAAGGGCTGACGATTTGAGATAAAAGAGTATCGCGCCGATTAAAGCCGAGCCGAGAACGGCCCCGGCAGCGGCGGCCACGTGCATCGAATAACTAGCTCCCAGTTGAGGCACTTGCGGTAGCTGCGGCAGAAATACGACCGCGCTACCGAATAGCAGAAGAGCCAAGATACCGAAAATCGGAAACTTTATGAATGACAACTTGTACATGTAGTGTTGCTTGCCTGCTGGGACGTGCGCCTGGTGTTGTGAGCTATATACCCGGCTTGAAAAATGATCTAGTAACCTCGGCTAAACATTATGTCAAAGAAAAAGGGGGCTTGTGCTTTGTTGGCAACCTGATTCTCTGTCGCCGAGCGTCTGTTTTGCAACGCTGGCGCCTTACTCTATTCTCTTATTCCCGCCAATGCGCCCTGTTGCTACGTTCAAACCGACAATTAGCGTGAAATTGTACTGTGCAATTTTCGTGCAAACACGAAGATCAAATGTTCGATTTCTCAGACGGATTGGCGATCATTTTGTCATTTTCAGATCAGGCGCGGAACTGAGCTTTCAATCTTGACGCCAGAGCTTCGCGAATCTTTTTCAAGACCTGATCGAGCTCGTCATTCGTGAGCGTCTTTTCCCGGTCTTGAAAAGTCAGTCTGTAAGATAGGCTTTGCTTGCCCTCTTCGAGAGGGTATATGCTCACCAGCTCAGTATCTACCAGTCGCGCTCCAGCCGTCGCTTCCAGGACCGTCTTAACCGCGGCATGATCGATTGTTTCATCGAGGTCGGCGGTCAGATCTCGTGTGACAGCGGGTGTGGAGGCTGGTTCTACAAAGCTTGTCTTGGGGTGGCAAAGTTTATTGAGACTGTCGACATCTAGCTCAAATCCGAAGACCGGCTCCTTTATATCCTTGCGACTCAGGTATCCGGGATTCAGCTCGCCAATATAACCGATCGTCACCACCCGTTCTTCATGCTTGCCTTCCACATCGTGTGGAAATTTATCAGCCGGAGCGACGGCGATGTTAGCGACTCGATAAGGGTGCATGAACTGGGGGGCTGCTTTCGGTCGATAGGTTCTCAGGCGTCCAATTGCGATCCCTGCCGTTTCAAGCAGATTTTCAACGATTCCCTTGATGCGATAGAAATCGACCCGCTCTTCAAGCGAGGCCTGCCCGATGATCTTGTCTTTAGCACGCTCACTCTTGTTGATTTGTTTGACCAGGGAGCCGGAGATAACTCCTGCTACAAGCGACTTTTCGCAAACGGCGGTGCCCCACTTATCGTAAGCGTTCTCGGTCGCTTTCTCATAAGCACGTCCGGTCTCGAACATCCAGACATCTTTGTTGCCGCGGTCCTGATTGTATTTGACCGCGTCAACAAGCCCCGGAAGAAGGCTATTCCTTAAAACCTGGTGGTCCTTGGAGAGAGGGTTGAGCACCTTGATCGCTTTTGCCTCATCGCCTTCGTTGCCGCCGACCAGGCTGCTGAGCCAGGCTTCTGAAAGTCCCTGGGCGGAAAGCGACGAGCGAATATCGGAAATTAGCTTGGCCGGGCGGGTAGGAGTGATTGAAGCCGACGGCATTTCTTCCGGGAGGTTGTTGTAGCCGAACAAACGGCAGACCTCTTCGATCAGATCGATTTCGCGATAAACGTCTTGTTGGCGGAAAGACGGTACTTTGACTGTGATTGTATCGTCTGCGTCTGCGCTATCCTTTTCAAAACCCAGACTGGATAGGTATTTCAATGCGGTCGTTTTGTCGATTTCGACATTGAGCAGACGCTTTACCTGGCTCAGGCGCATACTTACTGTGCGTGGCTCGACCTGGTCGCTGCCGGAAAAGACGAACTCCCTCACCTTCACGTCCGGTCCGCAATACTTCTGAATCAGATAAGTCGCCCGATCGGAAGCTCGCTTGACCGTCGCGGCATCGACGCCACGCTCGAATCGCAAAGAGCTGTCGCTGGACAGTCCGACCAGACGACCACCTCGGCGTACACGTTGCGCTGTGAAGGCGGCCGCCTCCAGGGCGATCCTTGTTGTCTCGTCGTTGATCTCGGAATCCTTTCCGCCCATAATTCCGGCAAGACCGAGGATACTTTCCCTGTCGACGATTGCCATTATCTCTTCGGAAAGCTCTCTGACCTTGCCGTCGAGCGAAGTCAAACTCTCTCCTTTGACAGCGCGCCTGACCGCGATCGTCTCGCCTTTGATCTTGTCTCTATCGTAGGCGTGGAGCGGCTGACCGTATTCCAGCATGACGTAGTTGGTGATATCGACTACATTGTTGACCGAGCGCATCCCGACGCTCTCTAGCCGCGTCAGAAGCCACGATGGCGAGGGACCAATCTTTACGCCGTCAATCAATCTAATCGAGAAATAAGCGCAGTCATCCAGCGATTCGACTGATGTGGAAAAACCTCCGTCCGATCGATCCTGGTGCAATTTCTCGCTGACGCTCTCGTTCAGCTGCCAGTCCGGAACTTTCATCGGTCGATTGAGAATCGCCGCTACCTCACGAGCCAGACCGATAACGCTCAAAGCATCGCCGCGGTTCGATCTCGGTGCAACGTGAAAAACATATTCCGGCTTCAGCGCTAACTTGTCAATCACGTCCGTACCTAGCGCTACGCCGTTTTCACCTGGTTTGGACAGAATTAGAATACCGTCCGTGTCACCATTTGCAATACCAAGCTCCGACGATGAGCAAAGCATTCCATTGGAGTGCACGCCACGAATCGCGGAGGCCACGATAGGCAATTTTTCTCCGGTCTTGCGATTGAGGACGATTGCTCCTGGGAGCGCGACCGGAATACGTTGCCCAACTTCGATGTTTTGAGCGCCGCAGACAATTTCCAGAGGTTCTTTATTTTCGTCGACTTTGACCTTGGTCAGCCTGATTTTGTCGGCGTTTGGATGAGTAGTGATCTCCATGATCTGTCCGACAATGACTGGACCTGTCAGCTCCGGACCGGATCTGGCGATCTCTTCTACCTCAAAGGCGCCCATCGTGAGCTCGTCGGCCACCTCCTCCGGGGTTAATCCGTCGAGATCGACATAATCACAAAGCCAGCTGTATGAGAGTTTCATTTACGTAAAATCCTGATGTGTTCTACTTTTGTGAAGACCGAGACGCAGTTCCGGTGAAGCTACGTCTGAGATTGTTGTTTGAGGAATCTCGACGAAATCGCCTTTTGGCGAGATCCCTAAAATTGTTTGAGAAAACGCAAATCGTTGTTGTAGAAGTGGCGAATGTCGTTAATGCCGAATTTGAGCATGGCCAGCCGCTCCAAGCCCATGCCGAAGGCAAATCCGCTCCACTCTTCCGGATCGATACCGGCGCCGGAAAGGACGTTGGGGTCTACCATTCCGCAACCAAGCAGCTCGAGCCAACCGCGTCCTCCGCAGGTTCGGC
>CAZISK010000188.1:0-10819 GCA_964541355.1 uncultured Candidatus Obscuribacterales bacterium | reverse complement strand
CGCACGTCCGGTGTGCGCCTTCAACTCAGGAACCAGGAAGCGTTGAAAGCTGAACGGTGTCCGTGGTCGATTGCTTGGATCGAGCGGCATTGGAATTTCGATTTGGGCGTCGCTAAGTGCCTGGCATTGGACCGATACGCTGCTCTGCTTGCGAATGGAGTATTCCAGGACCTTGTACGGAAGCCATTCTGAGGGCGTTGATCCGACGAACACTCTGACAGGAGTCTCCAATGCCAGAGGTGAGTAGTCGACGTCAAATCGGTTGATTACCGTCGCGAATTGGGAGAACTGCCTATCGAAAGATGGCTGCGTGTTAGCTAAACGCGTCTCTCGATTCAGATCCTCGAACTCCGCACTGTATTCGATACCACCATCGATGCCCAGCGATCGAACGGTCTTTGCTCCGCTTTGAGCCAGGAGCCAGAGAACCGCTTCCGAACTGAAGAAGCGCACTGACACAGGCGGATGCGCACCATTTCGCCGCGGCGAGGTCGCTAAGTCGTACCACAGCAAGCGATCTTGATTGTCCAACTCTTTCAAGATCGGCAGATGCTCCAGCCAATCAGCAAGCGTCTTGTCGCCGGGTTGCATATGTTTGTGCGGTACCCATGGCAGGATCAGGTATCGAGCATTAGCCTCAATGTCTTTACCGTGCGATTCAATGACCTCGATATCAATGACGTGGGCAAAATCGACGCCGAGCTGGCGGGCAACGTGATTGAGTGCGATTAAGGTAAATGAAGGCAGATCAAACTCTCCGCGCCGGGCGAAGCTTGGTCCTTTTCCCAGCATCAGCCATGGTTTGTCTGATTTGTATTGACTGAAGAAGTCTACAAAGTTTTTCATCTAATCAAGAATCTGTAGGTCCTTGTCGCACCTTCGTCTGCGACCGACTAATTATGCTATGATGTTCTCGATTTTTTCACTTTTTTTGAAAGCGACTCAGAAATTCACGCAGATTCTTTACTGAAAGAGTTCTGAAGATACTTATAGCCTACGACCTGATGATCTAGATGTCGAACAGAGCGAATCATCGTCCAACGGTTTCAGTTTGTTTACCGATTTACAACGGTAAACGCTATCTAGCCGCGGCGATTCAGAGCATTCTCAGTCAGTCGTTCGATGAATTTGAATTAATAGCTATCGATGATCGATCGGAAGACGACAGTTTCGAGATAATGGAGAGCTTTGCGGCGACGGATTCCCGCGTCAAATTGCATATCAACGAAAGCCGTCTCGGTCCACTGGCCAACTTCAACCAGTGCTTCAAGCTGGCAAAAGGCCATTACATCAAGCCTTTCTCACAAGACGATCTCCTGCACACAGAAATGCTTCGACAGTGCGTACAGGTCATGGAGCGCGAATCTGACGTCGCGCTGGTAAGCGTCAATAGAACTCTTATCGACAGTAACGGCGAATCCATCAGGTCTGAGGACCTTCCTGTCGCTAGTCAGGTAGTCGCATCACAACGTGTCATCAACGGGAAGGAGATATTCGGAAGCTGCGTCAACCCACTGGTCAACCACTTAGGAGAGAGTTCGACAGTGATGTTTAAGAGCAGCTCTGCCGGTGGCGGATACGATCCGAAGTTTTCTCAACTCGCAGATCTCGAGCTCTGGCTGCGCATCTTGATGAACGGCGATTACTATTTTATTCCTGACACTCTATGCCATGTTCGCTGTCATCCCAACTCTGTCGCAGCCAAAGATATTCGCGCACTCCGATTGCTTCCCGATTTTGTCAGATTTCGCAAGAAGTATGAAAGCGACATACAGCAGTTCAGCGACACCTTCATAGAGAGCAATGTGACGTGGCTGTCGCGCTACTACCAGGCTCTCATAGATCAAAAGATTCTGCCCCCCACTGGTATCGGCACACAGACGGAAGAAAGCGACGAGTACCTGGAGTTAGCGTTGCATGCCTTGACAAAGATTGCACGCGACTCTGGATTCGCTGTGGCAACCTCGTCTTTGAGCGGACGGTCGCACAATGAGCGATTGATTGAGGCACTGGAGCGAGAGGTACAGGTTCTTCTCAGCAGCCGTTCCTGGCGGATTACAAAGCTTCTTCGCGACTTCGGCGGCGGTCCTCCGAAAGCAGCGACAATTGGGCAGAGGGACAGTGATGCCGAGACGCCCTCGACTGAACCGATTGTTGACGCCATCACGAAATCTGCGCAGATAAACAGTATCACGACGTATGAAAACTCGGAGGCCCATCAAACAGGTGCTGATGAACAGCAGGCATACATCGCGTATTTGAGAGAACAAATCATACAGATAAAATTGAGTCGCTCATGGAGCATTACAAGACCGCTGAGGATTTTGGAGAGCGCTCTCAAAACGCAATGAATTCTAATCGAGCACGTTGAAACGCAAGCCTTCGGAAATTGCGACAACTCTCAACCCCTCGGTAGCGACAGGCTCTATCTCAATGAAAAACCCGCAGTTCTTCGCACTGCGCTCGACTCGCTCCGCAACATCAATGCGTTGGATAAATGTGCGCTCGGCCGCGAGCAATCGTTCAGACTGAAAAAGAAGAATATGAAGAGGCTGCTCGGGGTTGTCCCGGTCCAGAGCCCATCCTGCCAGATGCAGCTTACCGTCA
Source organism: uncultured Candidatus Obscuribacterales bacterium (assembly GCA_964541355.1). Lineage (GTDB taxonomy): Bacteria > Cyanobacteriota > Vampirovibrionia > Obscuribacterales > Obscuribacteraceae > JADYXR01. The sequence continues at coordinate 8,212 of CAZISK010000188.1, read as the reverse complement.
CGTCTCTCTATCATGTCTAGCGACCCGGTTATCTTTTTTGACAAAGTCAATTTCGTTCCTTCGCCATCAAGCAGATCTTTTTTTCTCAGATTATATGTGGTAGCACATTTAATACCACTGGAGCTGGCGATCTGCGTGCCGTTCGAGACAGCGTTCAGCGTCGCTTCCAGGTATGCATGCCCGTACCGCAGGTCCGGTTCAAGATAAGCAGACTCACCCCACTCATTCCAGGCATTAATGAAAACCATGCGTTCGTCTCCAGCATGATTATTCCTTGTCCAATCTACGCAGACAGAGAGCCAGTCTTGATATGCCTCCGGACTGGAACCGTGAAAGATGGTCGCGTCTTCGGGCGGTCGGCGTGATGTATTGTCCCACGATGGAACGACGCCTCTAAACAGTTTGAACCCTGGACTCGTTCGATTACTGGCATAGAATGCCGTCTGTTCATAATCACATACGACGCCTCTAAAGCCGCTTTCGCTGTCGAGTGCACCAACATCGCGGGTGGCCGAGCGAACTCCGCTGGGAGGAAATTCAATTGCCGCATCAAATCCGATAGCTTGAGGATCGACAGCCCCCTCGTTTTCAATGCGACAGATGTACAAATCTGGAAAACCGGCAGCTCTCACCTCCTGTCTCCAGATATCCGCATAACGTCCGGGCTCCGGCAAAGACTGCGACTTATAGACAATAAATAGAGGCTTTCCATCGACCTGAATGTAGCGCCTGTCCCGAAACATCGGAATCAGCTCGCGAATCATAGCTCTTGTATCTTCCTCAGAATAAGTTTGCCTGACGACCGCCTCTCGGCTCCCGATCCAGTTCTTTCGCCAGTGATGGTTGGCCCAGCAAAGGCAAAATGGAAAATCCGGCTCTCCACTTTCGAACATCTCGTTGAGCGGCCGCTCAAGAAGACGCTTTCCGTTGCCAAGCCAATAGAAGTAGTAGCAAAACCCAAAAATCCCATAACGCCGCGCTAGTTCTGCTTGCTCATTGCGAGTCTCAGGAACGCGAAGATCGTAAAATCCAAGATCTGCAGGAAGTCTCGGCTGATAGTGCCCGTCAAACAATGGTTTCGCCGTCACAACATGTCGCCATTCCGTGAATCCAACGCCCCACGCCGCATCATTCTCAGGAATGGGATGATACTGCGGCAGGTAAAAGCAAATTGCTCGAATATCAGTTGCCATCTCGCCAGTCTTTTGTCGCCGGTACGCAATTATATCCCAGTGAAGATGCAGCCTGACTCAGTGCAATCGAACGACAAAAAAGAGACCGCTGTTGCGGTCTCCTCTACAATAAAACGTAATATCCGGCTCAGTCACCAGCGCAATAGTCGGCTCTAGTCAACATTTCGTCGCGTTCTGGATCATCTTCCATGTGTAAAACGATGCTGCTGCTTCGTTCTCTCGACAAGCAGTTAGGGAAGCAGTAGAGTTCGACCGTCAAGGTGAAGACCTCTTCGCAGAGTTGGCATTGATAAATGATGGGGCCGGTTCGTCGATAATGTGAAAGCTCAGCGACCATGACTTTTCCTCCAAAGTTAATAAAATCAACTGCTTGTATGTTCAAACTTCTCGCTTCAAACAGTTTTGTGCCAAGAGTTACTTAGCACACATGAAAAGAGGTAATGCCTTCTTCAGCGGTTACACGATTGGGCGGCCACGGGTACCAGGTGAGGATGAGGCTCTGCACACTGTTCATAAGGGAAAAGCCAGGACCACGGAGCCTGGTCTTACCACCGCCCGGAATTGAAACGGACTCCTGTTGCTTAACAGATAAGGAATCTTACAGTGCATTCTATTGGTAGCCGGCGGCTGTTTTGGTATGATTCCGGCATTCTATCTGCAGTTGGCTTTCTAGATAGCTATGACCAGACGACGGCTGATCTTATTATTTGCACTTACGCTAATCGCAGCGGCGAATTTGTGCTTGCCGTGTAACATGGCATCGGCCAGGTGCTGCCAGCCAGTGCAGAACAAACTCGGCAGCTCCATGGCATCGATTCCCATTCTCTTCGCAACGGACAGAGCGCAGAAGTTCAGCGACAGCAAGGAGATTGACTTCGGTATTCAAGTCATCGTCCCAATTGAAGCGATGTTTTATGGGATAAAACGCGAAGACGCGCGCTGCAATATACAAGATGATGCCGCTCGGCAAAAACTGAGAGACTCCGGTTGGCTGATTTATCCTCCCGAAACAACTAAAAAAGCGGATCGCGAGCTTTTTCGAGAACAGGAAAGCTTATTCGAGAAGTCGCAAGTATTTGGTGGCGACGGTTTCACCGACCTGATCAACAGAACAAAAGCGATGTTGGACACAGCTCCCACTCGAGAAGTTGTTATCTATGTGCACGGATGTTGCCTGGACTTCAACGGTTCGATGCGTCAGGCCGCCGACCTGGCAAGCAGCGTCCGGGCACCCGTCATAGCATATTGCTGGGGCTGTTCCAAAGGCTATGCCGGATCGAGTCTCGCTTACCCACGCACGCAAGAACGGTTCAACAAATTCCTCGAGCACGTACTGGCCGCCCTGCCGAACGAGCGTATCTGCGTCGTTTCCAACAGCATCGGAACACAGTTGATAACTAACTTCTGCTTACAGCGCCGGCCAGAAGATTACGGCGGCAGGAACATCGATGAAATCATATTGTCGCGAGCCGATATAGATGATGTCGCTTTCAAGAGCCAGTTAGAATATATCAATCGCCACTCGAAAAAGATAATCGTCTATGTGGCAAAAAATGACTTTCAAATAAATGTTTCCGGAACCCTTCGCTGGTTCTTCTATCCAAAACAGCACGGAGAACGCGCCGGACACTTGCGCTCGGCACTTCAGAGCGAGCCATCACTTACGGTGCTCGACGTATCGCCGTTGAAGCTCGGGCACGTAATTCCATACGACAGCGTAGCTGACATCTTGACCAACAAAGGCGATGTCCCGGTCGACAGCAAGCTTTATCACTATGATCACCTGGAAGATAACTTGTACAGAGTCGCGCCGCAGATTAACGCAGAAAAAGAAGTAGCAACTACCTCCTCCAATTCAAAATAGTCGTTGCCAGTTTAACAACCAAAACCCGAGCACCCACGTTACTCAAGCGTGCTAGGTATTCAAACTGTGTCATCTCGCCGATAGGCTCCGCGACAAGACTGTCCATCACATTCTGTCCCGGCATGAAGTGCAATATGCACCGAAATGCCTAAGTCCTTCAGGTGACTGCTATACGCAGGCAGTTCGGTGTGTGTTGTGACTTGATGTATTGCTTGATGATGGAAATGGGAGCGCCGTCATACTTTCGAAGACACGAGTCGAGTCAATAGCCATACACTCAAACACCAGCTCCGAAATGTCGAATCCATCGCTAGTCACCGCTGGTGGTGGCCTCAGTTGACTGATCGGCTCCGGGTCCTTACCGACGAGCGCAAAGTACAAAGTCGCACCAAAACCGTATACATCGTTGTTCATCTGGGCGCGTCCGCGAAATTGATCAGGCGACATGTACGACGGTTTTCCCACGACATCTACTATCTCATCTGACTCACCATTGCAAGCAACGCTAAAGTCGATCAGTTTCAAACCACCGTCACCGCAAAGTAGCACATTGTCCGGACTGATGTCTCTATGAATCACAGGCGGAGAAAGCGCGTGTAAGTATGCAAGCGCATCAGCCAGCTCTCTACCGATTTGATACACTCGATCCGGGGAAAGTTGACCTTCTCGCTCCACAACATCACGCAGGCTCTGCGCCTCAACAAACTCTAATGCTATATAGACGCGCGAATCCTCGGAAAACACTTCGATAAGACTACATAGATTCGGATGAGAAATTCGATCAAGGATCGAACTCTCCGTTTCGAATTCTTCCAGACCGATCATGGCGCTACGGGCATCAACTGTTGTGGTAATGAACTCCTTCAACACCACAGTTTGCCCCGACATGTCCGCGAGGAAGAGGTTGGCATGCCCACCTCTGGCTAATCGACTGAGAATTGTTATTTCACCATTTTTCAGTTGGTCGCCCTGTTGGAGATCCTCCAATCTCTGTCTGGACTCCGTGGAATTGAGCACGTTGAGCCAAATTGAAGTATAGGTAAGGCTGCGTTTTTCCTCGACCTCAGTACCGATGAATTCTTCAACCGCGTCTTTCGTGATCACTGCGTGTCTTGCGTAACGCTCAACAGCCAGTGCTAGATCTCGCTTCGATTCTTTGGATAAAGCGTTCATGCAGATTCCAATACGAGACCTTAGCTTTCCATTAGTTCCCTTACTTACAAAGTTGATGTTTCCTGATATACCGATTGGTCTAATGAAGTCATATTCTGACTTGTATGACTCTTTTGAAGATATAACCTGGTACGCTTCCGACAGTTGGCTGGCTGACTGCCCTGTAGTCACCGCAACAATTTCATTCCAGGGCACCGGTTGCGTAGCCTGTCTCGATACCTTCAGCGTAAGGAGCGTCAGAGGGTTGTTCGACTTCCAGCAGATACCACTTCTGGTTACCAGGAGAGCTGCAGACAAACTGCTCAGGTTCTTCGAGAATAGTTTGAACGATAGCAGGAGTAGGACCATCGGGACAACGCAAGCGATCCCCAGAAGATAAATCAATTTGAAAACTGTCCAGAAGGTGACCGTCGGGAAATTGAGCAACGATTGTATTCCAAGAGTCGACCATAGCTGCGCAACAAACCATGCAGGCAGTCCCGACGCCACAACAATGATAGCGACTGTTAGATAAACGACCCCATCCTTCTCGGCACCTCGAATTAGTCTGTCCGGAATTGCCGATTGCTTGAGATGAAGCGAGTCGGGAGCGAGTGTACCTGTAAAGCGATTTGCTATTTGCATTGTTCTTGTCCGATCATTTGCGAATTCAGTTTGATTTTGAACTCATCGTGTCCGAGTAAACCGGCCCGCATACTTTCGAGCAAGGCACCACCGGCAGAGCGACGATCTCTAAGAATGTACTGAAGCTTTTCTCTCACGCTCACAACCGACTCCGGTCGATTAATGTCATCAAAACTTGTCATTTCCCGAATGAGTCGGTCGAGCTCTGGCGATAACTCCGGTCGCTGCTCAAGGATGCGACATTCGTTGAGCGCAATAGGATCTTTACCGGTGAGCAAGAAGTACAAGGTCGCACCTAGCGAATAGATATCACTTTTGGGAGAAGCTTTGCCACGAAGCTGTTCCGGCGCCATGTACGAACGCTTGCCAATCATAGTACCAGTCGCGTTCTCGATGAACTGTTTGGCAGCTGCAAAATCAATGAGCCGAAGCTGTCCATTGGCAGTTATAACCAGATTGTCCGGCGAGATGTCCCGATGCAAGACCTGCGGGTCTCTGTCGTGCAAGTACTGAAGTATATTGCAGACCTCGATTCCGATCTCGATGACCCTATGCTCATTAACGAATCCAGACGAAGCAACTCGTTTGCGCAGATCTTGCCCGACTACATACTCGAGCATCAGGTAACTTCTTTGATTCTCCACGAAAAAATCGAGAACCTTCGCAATTGACGTGTGATTGAGTGAAGAAAGGATTTTTGCTTCCTTCTCCAGTGTCTCCAGAGCCCTTTTCCCTGAGTTGGTATCATCAGATAAAACCGATTCGCGCAACACCACGAACTCTCCGTTGTATCGCGCCAGATACGTGCAAGACCACCCCTGCCCGGATAACTGCCGCAGTACCTCCAGATCGCCTCCCTTCAATCTAGCTCCTTGCTCCAGCGGAACAAACACCGTCGATCTGCGCTGTTTAGCCAACTCGTCATCCCAGAACAACGTATAACCGCCCGAGCTGTCTTTGCGAGACTTGTCGAAAAGCGCTCTCACCTCAGTCGAGAACTGACACGACGGGGCCAACTCTTCCAATCCCTGAATCAATGTACTTTGCTGTTTGCTCCCAAGCTTATCGAAGTTGACGGTTACCTCTTTTTTGGTGTTCGAAAATTTCAAAACTAGTTGATCTCCGCCTTTTCTGTTTTCCAAGGAAGCGCTCAACAGGTTTTCCCAGCGATAAATCTTTGAAAAATAGAGAAAGTAGAGAGTGCGGAAACGAACGATCAACCGTGTCGGTGTCAGAGTCAAAGACCTTGCACTAAAACTGTCGATGCCTATGGAAAGACAGGTGAGAGCAATGGGAAGAGCTCCCACTACGCCGCATAACGAGGCTATGAACAACCTGAACCTGAACAGATCCGGAGGCATAATCGGTGCTTCTTTTATGGTAAACAATAGAGCTAGAATATCTCGATTATTATCTATAAACCATGCCTTTGAATACTCTCTCCATTCCGGTGGGTACGCAATATGCGCGTCACCAAGACACGCGAGCAACCAGTTGTTGACGCCAGGTTCGCTCAGTCCGGCGAACTGCCATCCAGTTGCGCTCAGCAATCCGGACCACCAGATTAGCAGAGACAGAAAAGACACCAGCATCAGCACCACAGCAGTAATGGCCAGATTCATTGTGGTTGAGGAATCAAAACGGAGATTAATCCGTGGTTCCAGCAGTCTGACTCGGATCTTGTGAAGCTCGTGCGAGAGCACACAAGTTGCCTGACTCTTGGTTCGAGCTGGTCCGATCAGACCTGAGTGATAAGCAATCGCACCGCTGTAGCAAACAAGCAAAATGATCGGATTCGACGCCGCGGATAGAAAGACGCGGAGGAATTTCCATACAGCATACATAGCGTTAGCGAAAGCTTTGAGACCACTTAACATCGCTGTCCTGATCTGCTCAGGAAGACACCACTGCAATAACTCTTGCAGTGGCGGGCCGAATTGCGTCTGAAGCCAAACGATGGCCGGGTGAAACAAGTTAATGAAAAACGCAGAAATACAAGTGTCGATCTCGGTCTTCTGCATGAGGTATCGACAGATGAGATACAGAACACAGATACAAAAAACGATAGCGTAAACATCCATCTTCAGAAAGAGTTTACGACGTTCTGTCAACGGCTCAAACCGGAGTTGTTCAGCGAAAATGCTCATAGCGCTTCAACCTGCCATCAAGCTCAAACCTAACCGTAACCTACAAACACTACCCAGTACATAGTGTTTTCCCTGAATCGCCTTCCTTCAGGAAGGGGAGGACGTCATAGTTATACGGGCAGCCTCTCGGCCGCCCGCTTCGCGTCTAAACTCGTTTCATCTCAATTGACACAGCTACCACAATGGTTCGAACGGCACCCGGATTTTGCCGGACGACTTGCCAGTGTCCCGGTCCACAAGGTTAAGTCGAATGCTGTCGCCATCTTTCTCCGCTTCAATCTTGAACTTGCTTTTCGATTTCGTCAGGTGCGCGTTCAGACTGTCGACAATTTTCTGGGGATCGATTCCACGAGTAACAGCATCTTGAATCGTCGTCATCAACTCGCCCAACCTTGTATCTTTGATGTGCATCTTTCCGCCCGTCGTTTTGTCGAGCTCGTCCGGCGAAAGGAACTTCCCCTCGGAAAAATGTTTAGCAAGTTTCTCTATTTGACTCTCGTCCCATGTGATCACAAGGAACTTATCTTTTTCCTTTCCTGTGTTCCTATCTACAAGTTTGATGTTAAACCCGAAGGTACCATCGTCGCTCTTGTATTCGGCAGCCTTAATCTCATACGGGGATTTCAGCGAAGCAAGTTTTTTGTTAATCGCATCAACAACTGGACCGATGTCTTTGCCATCACCGACAGCTTTTTTGATCGTCGTGCGCAAGCGATTGATGAGGAGGTCCTTTTCGTTGATTGTTCCATTCAACACCCCTTTCAGCTGCTCGTCAGAGATAAACTTTCCTGTCTCCGCAAACTCTGCTGCCAGTTTTTCCAACTCAGTGACAACCGCTTTTGGAAGCTCCTTTAATTGAAGCGGATCATTTGACCGTTGTACTGGACCAACATCTGGTGACCGATCCTTCGAAGTGATGATCTGGAACGGATTATCTTGGTCGAAAACCGCAATAGACGAGTTCGACAGCAGCTTGAGATGAGGGATATCGAGATTGGCAGGAATTGCAAACATCTCATCTGCTACCACGACGGCTCGACGTGCGGTAGCATCATTAGTCACTTGAGTAACTTCGAAGGCCATAGTATTTCTCTCCGATACGATGACAGCGTATGTGCAGTTTCCCAAATGGACATGAATCGCTCCATGGACAACTCCGCAAATCAAGGCTCGTATTTACGCAACGAGTCTCTACAATATCAAAACCATAC
>CAZISK010000187.1:0-10833 GCA_964541355.1 uncultured Candidatus Obscuribacterales bacterium | reverse complement strand
CTTTGCCTGCTGGTGTAGTCAATACGAGAGAATATAGTAAAAGGCGTCAATGCATTTCAACGCCTACAGCTACTATCATCCGCCGTAGCTCTCTTTCAAGGAAGGAGAATCAGCAAAAACACCCTTTTCATCAGGTGTTTCCGCGACTCTCCTACCTCAAGGTCGAGCTGAAGTCCCGAGGTAGCGACAGCTCCAGGCTCGGTTTGCTGATGCGCCGACTATTAGCCGACGAGCAGTTGAAGCGATGTCGGCAAGGCGGCAGAAGCTTCAGAACCGAGGACTGGACAATCTCTACTTCTTGTCTGGCTCGCCGTGGATAAGAACGTTCCAGAGTTCCGGAAACCGGGGTCCGCCGTTCTCGTGGGCGCAGTAAGCGTTCCAGAGGACGTTGGGGAACTCGGGGAGTTGCAGGAGGTACTCACGGAATCGCGGAAGGCTGGTCCTCAGCGAGGTGAGGATGGCGATGGCACTCGCCACGTTGTGCCTGGCGACCAGGTTGAACGCATGTGGTGCATCCGTCAGGCTGGTGACGTCAGAAAGCATCCAGTGGTCCGCGACTACATTCAGTCCCTGCCTCTTCGCCTGCAACAGATTGCCAGCGAGAAACAGACCCAGCTTCGTCCGGGCACGTTCCACATGCACGATTTCCAACTCGAACTCGGCCCGGGCTACGGAGAAGGCGTAGAGTCGGTTGACCGCATCCGCGCCGAAGACCGAGGACTCAGACGCGGTTGAGCGCTGCTGATTCTCCTTCGAAAGCCGTCCCCGCGTCAGCCCGACCTTGGTCTTGGCGGCCAGCAGCTTCTCGATGGCCGCTTTGAGTTCGAGGTACAGTCCTGTCAGCGTGCTGAGCATGGGCGTGTCGTGACAGGGGGTCAGTTCGACGCCGTGCGGTCCCAGTTCGATGCACGGTTCGTCTTGTGGCTTGCTCTTGAACATCTTGGTACTCGCTATCTGCCTGGTGATGAAAGTAATGTGCACAGACGCAAGACGCCAGGCTTATGGCGCTGTGCACGACGGGCCGCGTACTATCGGCGAAACCTAGCGATTCGTCGATTTGTTGTACGCGGTCCGCATGGGTAAAGCGGTCGACGACTCGACCGCTCCAGTACGGCTTGTCCTTAATGGACACCTTGACCGGCTCGGGTCAGCTGGTCGCCAACCTGCGCATGGCCGTCGCATCGCGCTCGCTCACTCGGGGCTGGGCACCCGCCCGCACTTCCTTGACCCGGATCTGGATGTCGGTGCCCACGACGGTGTTCAAGCGCTCTTGCCGCGCTTGGGCTGTTGCACCATCCAGCTCGGAGATCCACATCCTTGCCTCCGCACCGCCCGGCAGCCTCATGACCAGGTCAGTCACCAAACCAGTCCGGTCGAGACTCTCGACACGAGCCGTGATGATGTCACCGACAGACAGCGTAGACATGCGTTCTCCTTGTACAGGGACACAAGAGACAAGCACCTGGTGCCGTCTCCACTTGGGGGCGATCAGGTTGACGGGTGGGCGGCTTCCACAATCGTCGGTCACTTGAAGACGAAGGGAATGGTCTGCAGCTGTAGCTGACCCTCCGCGGTGTGGACGAGCTGGTACTGCCGTTCCACCCTACCGCGCTTGAACAGCTTGATCTCGATTGCGCCTTCGCCCTTCGGAATCTGGGCGATGACATGCTCCTCGAGGGTCGCAGCGAACTTGGCAGGAGCGATCTGCTTAACGTCGGTGTGATCGTAGCCGCTCCATCCGGTCATTACGACCAGCTTGGCGTCGCCGGCTTCAGCCAAGAGCTTGGTGTAGAGACCGTTGAGGTATGTCGGCACCTGGTCCATCTCTACTCCGTTGCAGCACACAGGGGCCTGAATGATACGGTTTTCCATGTTCATCTCCCGATGACTTATGCATCTGTTTCCAGGGGTAATGGGATTGGTTTCTACAAACAAAAATCCAGGGCTGGTGAGAAAGACAAAGATGACTCAACCTTATAGTTCTCAAGAGACAAAAACAACACGAATTTACTAGTAGAAGCTCTTTGACGTTGTCGTTGAAGACAGCTGCTGGAGCATGCTTTTCGGATTTTTCCCTGACAGCATTCAACGACGATGCTCGACATTGAGACATGGCGCAATAAAAACAATCGATATTGGGCTAGCCGAAGAGGAACTAATCGTACGTATTCTCCGGATATTCAGCTCCAGACGTTATCAGTATTATGACCAAACGTGAGGAGCTGACTATGACACAACAATTGGTTCGACCCGTTGTTCGACCTGAACTGGGCTATGGTCTGAAAAAGAGCGTGCTTTCTCCGGTTGACGTACTTGGGCAATCAATCGCCGGTATCGCGCCAACGGCAGCTCCAGCCTTCAGTGTCGCAATCAGCTTCGGGCTCGCCGGCAACGCCACCTGGCTGGCTTATGCCATCGCCACCGGCATGCTGCTGCTGACGGCATTAAGCATTAATCAATTCACGCGCAGATCGAGCACACCTGGTTCGCTCTACACATACGTCACCATGGGTCTCGGCACCAACCTCGGTATCGTCACCGGACTTTCTCTGGTCGCGGCCTATGTCTGTTGCGCCTGCGCTGCGCTTTGTCAAACAACTATGTTTTTCAACTGCATCCTTCAGAGTCTTTGCGGAAAAACTGTGAACCCGCTCTTCGGTATCATAGCTTTTGCAATCGGAATCACATACATTGCCTATCGCAACATTCAGCTCTCTACCAAGACGATGCTTTGGCTGGAAGCGATCTCGATTCTCCTTATCATCAGCCTTTTCGTCGCCATTTTTGGAACGCACATCGATCCGGTCGACCATCGACAGTTAACGCTCACCGGCATGACCCCGGAAGGTGTTCATCTTGCGCTTATTTTGGCTATCTTCGCGTTCGTCGGATTCGAAAGCGCTGCATCGCTTGGAGTGGAAGCTCGTAATCCGAAGAGAACCATTCCGTTTGCAATTGTCATCAGCACTCTGTTTTCAGGGCTCTTCTTTGTAGTTTCGTCGTACATCATTATTCTTGCCAGTCGCAAATTCGGCTTGCAATTAGAGCAGTGCCAAACTCCACTCTCCTCACTCTCAACCGCAATCAAACTGCCTGTCATCGGAGTCTTGACGAGTGCAGGGGCAGGTATCAGCTTGTTTGCCGCGGCACTCGCGGGCATCAATGCCGCTGCGCGCATACTCTTGATGATGAGTCATGATGGTATTCTTCACAGCCGCTTTAGCAATTCGCATGCAGAGAATCAGACACCGCATATAGCTGTGTTCGCCACCACCTCTATGGCCGCTCTCGGGGCCCTATTTTTAACGGCGCTGGGCGTACCTCTCCTGGACATCGTCGGATGGGTGGCCAGTTTTGGAACATACGGATTTATTGTCGCCTATTTTATGGTATCACTAGCGGCACCATTTTACCTGAAGAACACCGGACAATTGAACGGAAAGGATCTCTTGCTCGCAGCGCTATCGTGCCTGACCGTCATCTATGCCTTGATCGGCACCGTCTATCCGGTGCCAGCTGCGCCGTACAATTTTCTGCCTTATCTCTTCATCGCATATCTGACAATCGGAGTGCTCTGGCTCACCCGCTCGGCGCTACTCTCCCTGCGGGCTCCACAGGCTGCCGTTGAGACAGTCAGAGGGCACGACTAGGCAAAATAATCAATCTCGAAAAGCCCGCAGTCATCACGGGAGTTCAAATCGGATCCGTGTGGAGACGTTCCGAACACAATATAGCCCTCGTGACGTTCACGAGGGCTATCCATCCATGCGGCTTATATATCAAAAACAGTCCTACGATAAGCCTTAGTATATAAATTCATAGGTCAAAACCGGAAAGTCCTGTGTTGGTCACAGTCTTTCTGGCTTTGACCTTGAGTGTTTCATGACACCGGCGGCGGCTGCACCACAGCCGGTGTCAACAACTCTCATGTCGTCTGGTCAGTCACGTCTCGGAGCGGCACCATCTCGCGATGGTTGCTCAGGCGCGTGACGCCCTCGGGCCGGTCAGGTCACGATGTCCACGGGTTGTCCGCATTCGGCGGTGAGCAGCTCGCAGACTCCGACGATGGAGTCGCTCTTCTTCACGCCGCGGTAGCTGTGACCGATGATCTTCCACGTGTCCCCGTCGGGCGTCGGCTCCTCGGTCGGGATGAAGCCGACCAGGTTGACGGCGAGCTTGGCGGCGGCTTCCTTCGAGGCAGCCCGGACGATCAGGGCGGCGTTGGGGAAGAAGGGCACCTTGTCGTAGTGGCCGAAGCTGGTGATCTGTTCGATGTCGATGCGCTCGTGGCACACCGCTTCCACTTCGACGACGATCTCCTCCCCGAGGGTCATGCCCTCCTCGTTGATGCGCAGGGCGGTGAACTGGTAGCTGGAGCCGGGACCGCCGGTGTCCTCCTGCTCGACCTGGACCACCAGGTAGCGGGACCGGGCGCGGCTGGCGTCGGTCCGCTTGGACAGCGTCGTCCCGCAACCCACGAAGAGCCGTCCGTCGTGCCGAATGTAGCCCCACTTGAACCGGTCAGACTTCACGATGTCGCCAACCACGGGTTTCGTAATCAAGGCAGTTCTCCCAACGTTTGAGAAAAGGTTGAGTCAGGCTTTCACTAAGCCTGCGCCCGTTCACATCGTCTTTCGGAAAGAAATTGCACATCAATCCCGATAAGCCTTTGCGCTCTACCGCAGCACGAAGAAAGGCAAATAGTGATTAGAAGCAATCTCTGGGCGATTTTTTTCCGAAAAACGAAGCGAAAAACAGACAACCCACCGTACGCCTCTTGTCCAACACTAAGCAATCTTTGTTTAGTTCTGTGTAATGTACAGAGACTAGATGTATTACGACGAAAGAAAAAAAATCACCAATTCAATACATCACATTCTTGCCACGAAAACGCTGACTATATGGGATACTCCAATCGTGATATCGCTAGTGGTGCCTTATAAACTAACTAGAATTCTCAATATCCATCAAGATAGGCTAAATCACCTGTTTTAGACAATACGCGTCCGAAGGCAACTCCTCATAGCTTCAGGTGTTATAAACACCTGACTAACCTGAGTCTTTGACTGGCATAGATCCTGAGCAAGAACTAAGTATCTTTTCGCTCTTGTAAACCGTAAAGATGACCTTGTTTCTAATTGTCTTTGTCGAGGACTCAATCTAGTCGTTCAGTAACTAAAGCAAAGAACATCCAGTTCGATACAGCTCTCTCGAAGCGCGCGCAGTATTACTCGCAGCTTTGAGATAGCTCATCTACAGCCATTGCATGGCGGCGAAATCCGACACCGATTGGGTTTGTCTGCAGGCACGGCTTTTCGGACTGAACGGCAGGAAGGTCTCTAGCAACGGTGGTAGAGCGCTCTACCAACCTCGTTTTCCCTACTGTGAATTCTCGGGGCTACTCCGGGAAGGAGGAATTTACCATGAGTGACAAATGGGTCCTGCCACCGAATGCCGACACAAGCGGCTTTCGTGGGCATCCGAAAGGTCTCCTCATTCTCTTCATGACGGAGATGTGGGAGCGGTTCAGTTTCTACGGCATGCGAGCGATCCTGCTGTTCTACATGATTGCACCAGTAGCGGTCGGCGGGCTCGGCATGTCAGATCAGAGCGCTGGCAGCTTGCTCGGCACCTACATCATGGCGGTGTACCTCGCCTGCATCCCGGGCGGGGCAATTGCCGACAAGTGGCTTGGCGCGCGCCGCTCCGTCCTTGTCGGCGGCATCGTGATCGCCATCGGACACTTCCTGATGGCCTTCCACGGCCTCACAATGTTCTACCTGGGTCTTACGATGATCGTGACGGGAACCGGCTTGCTCAAGCCCAGCATCTCCAACATGCTCGGGGGGCTATACACAGGGAAAGACGACCCGCGCCGAGACACAGGCTTCTCGATCTTCTACCTCGGGATCAACATCGGCGCGTTCCTGGCGCCCATCGTCTGCGGCTTCCTGGCACAGCACAAAATCTTCAGAGGCTGGCTGATCAACTGGGGCTTCGACCCCAATTCGAGCTGGCACTGGGGCTTCTCCGCAGCCGGTATCGGCATGGTCTGCGGCTTGCTGGTGTTCGTTCTGTTGCGCAAACGCTTCGGCAACACCGGGTTGCCAATCAAGCACAATGCCGCAACAGCAGCCGCTGACCGCCTGACCCCCGCCGACTGGAAGCGCATGGGCGCAATCGGGATTCTGTTCGTGTTCACGGTGTTCTTCTTTGCCGTGTACGAGCAAGGCAGCTCCAGCCTCGGCTTCTTCGCCGAGCGGCTCACGGACAATCACATCCCACTGCTCGGCTGGGAATTCCCGTCAAGCTTCTTCCAGTCGATCAATCCGCTGTTCATCGTCCTGCTCACGCCATTCTTTAGCTGGCTCTGGAAGCGGCTCGGCAAGAACGAACCGTCCAGTCCCACGAAGTTCGCGTTCGGTCTGCTGTTCGTCTCGCTCGCCATCGGCGTAATGGTGTTCGCCGCCCTCTCCGCGGCATCCGGCAAGGTGACGCCGCTCTGGCTGTGCGCCTTCTTCTTCCTCGAGTGCGTGGGCGAAATGTGCCTGAGCCCCGTTGGCTTGAGCACGGTCACCAAGCTTGCACCCGCCCGTTTCACCGGGCTGATGCTGGGCGTCTGGTTCCTCGCTTCTGCTCTCGGCGGCAAGCTCGCCGGCTTCCTCGCGGGCTTCTTCAAGGGCGACACCCAGACGATGGTTGTTCTCTTCGGCTCGATGGCGCTCGCCGGACTCCTGGCCGCCGGCCTGCTGGCACTCCTGGTGCCGACTGTCAAAAAGCTCATGGGCAGCGAACCCGACGACAAGGGCTCGCATTGATTGGAATCAACGCGCCGCATGAAGCGACAAGGACGTCAGAACGACCCACCCCTCTGGGTTGGTCGTCTCTTCGGCCTCGCTCTACTATCTGTAGTCATACTACATCGACGATTAATCAGCATTCAGAGACGCTGTTTCGACGCAGAGCTCGTCTATCACGGCATACGCGATTGATATTATTTCGTAGAATGGTAGATACGCGAACTTAAATTCCCAAAAGAGAGAAAAATGGCAGCCGGCAACCTAAAAGGTCAACCAGTTTCGCCCAAGGTATTTGCGATGCCAAAATCCAGCCCATCTCAACAGAAAGCAGAAAGAGCCTTGAGGTCTATCAGCAACTCTCGTTCGGAAGCCGTTGAGGCTGAGTATCAGAATGCAGTTCGAAGCTTGGAAACTTAGTCCAGAGGGGTTATGAAGGCTATCTTTCTCGATATCGACGGAGTTGTCTGCATGTCAAAGGATGCTTGTGGTCCCGACAATTGGCTTCCTGCGCTCGAAAGAGAAGCCGTTATTTTGGTTGATCATTTGTGCCAGATAGACGAGGCGATAACTCGCGTTGTAATTTCCTCCAGCTGGCGATTGATGTTCAGTAAGGAAATGCTGACGGATTATTTGGAAAAGCACGGTCTTAATGCACGCTTTGTCCATCAAGACTGGCGCACTCTTGCGATAAACAATGGTTCTCGCGGAATTGAGATACAGGAATGGCTTGGTCGTCATCCTGAAGTGGCTGATGATTTCTTGATCATTGACGATAGACCTAGCTGTGACTTCCTTCCCAACCATCAGACCCGTCACGTACGTACTGTGTCCGAATGTGGTTTTCGACTCGAGGAGTTCTCAAAGGCGTGCTCGATCCTTCACGGTCTCACCCGAACCCTGCCGACTTAGCCCAGCCACCGTTCGCAATTAACTATTTATCTCTATTTTATGCCACACACCACCAGTGGTGCCTGCCCAGCCATGTTAATGAATCGCACCTCGCATCGCTGAATTGTTCATCAAAAATGCGCTCTGGTATATCGCATCTATACAGAGATTTCGGCGCAGCGGCGATTAAATGACGAAGCTTCTAGTAAATACTTGTTCCTATTAATGCGAAAAACCGCGGAAAAAAAAATTGGTATAGCACCGTCAGGTTTTGGTCAGATCCTTACCGTAATCTACAGCATGGGCATGGAAAGCTGGCATCGAGCCAACTATAGGAATATACCACGACTATGTTTTCACCAACTAATCTCCTATCATCTTCGTATTACACTTGCTTCTCCAACTACGAAGAAGCGCTTCAAACAGAACCATTGTCGCCGCATACACGGCGCAACTATCTAACACAGGTGCGACAGTTCCTGTTGTTTGCCCAGAAACATGGCTGCGACAGCCAGGTTTTATTGTCTACTCCACACGTGCGCGACCACATCATTGAACTGTACAGAATCTCTCTGAAAGAGGGGCTCCAAGCGCGCTCAGGATCGATAAATACGGTATTGGCAACAATCAAGCACTTCTACCGTCTCAACGGCGAGGAAGTACCACCGGCAGATAGAGAACCAAGTCAAAAAATTGAGCGAACTGTTCTTCAGTCAGAGCACATTGCAAGACTGCTAGGGATTCTCCGAGAGCCGCTTGCCAACAAAGACAGGGCAATCGTTACGCTCTTTCTATTCGGTGGGATCAGATTGAAAGAATGCGTCGACCTTAATGTCACTGACGTAATGCCGACTCTGGATGGATTCAAAATTCTTGTGGTGACCGGCAACGAACCTCGAGCGATCACACTGACAGGTGAAGCTGCGCAATACTTCCAGCCATGGTGGATTGAGCGAGACAAGAAGATTTTCCACGCCTCCGAGGCGTTGTTCATCAATCGACAGGGCGAACGAATCTCTCCATCCGGGTTTGACTCAATCATCCGAAAAACCGGTCTGCGAGCTCGCCTCGTACTGTCCGCCCGAGTTCTAAGAAATACCTGGAAAAAAGAGCAAGAATGGACTCGAAGCAACCTCATGCCGGTGCCGAGATATTGAGATCGGCGTTGGTTGGACCTAATCGTAAGCACAAAGAGGACGCTGCACAAAGCGTCCTTCTGCTTTTCAAGTGATTAAACCGTTTTTCAATGTGGTCAGAATTTCGTCAGCTTCTCGCCAGTCTATGGTCAGGCAATATCACTATAGTGTAATTGTGAGCGCGGGGCGGACACATGAACAACGCAATCAGTTATATCACTGGGTTAGCTCAATGGAATCACTTCAATCCAGTTGATGACGGACTACTCAAATATCAAAACTTCTCCAGCACACATGTCAGCGAAGGAAAAACACAGTTATCAAATTTGTCCGACATCACATTTAGTACCAAGGATCCAACGCTGTACTCAAAATGTCGGCACTATCAATGTACTGATTGGCTGAATCAAGCGGTATTATCAAGAACGTTGAAAGACGTATAAGGACTCAAAAGTTTATTTGCGAACGGGATAAGACCTCGTACCTGGCTACAACCAGTGCGAGGTCTTTGGCTTCTGTTGACGCGCGCAGGGAGCACCTATCAAGTGACAACCGCTTGAGGTGCCGGACAGTCCAAAAAACAAAAGCCCGAAGGGAAGTATCCCCTGGTGCTTCTCTACCTTTTTTGCTCTTGATACCAGCAATATCAAGTTGTCAACCACGCTATCCCGTCTGATTCGATTTAACCCTTAACTATCACCTGAAGCTTCACTCCCAGAGCTAGTTCGATTCACGAAATCGCTCGTCATAACAGCGTTTCAGAACTATCAAGACAATCACATTCAGCCATTGATTCACATTATCAATAATATCTATGCTTAGAAACACAGTTTTCTAGTTCAACGAATCAAAGACCTTCCTCCAAAGACACCGCGCGAAATGTTATTTGACGAGATCTCTTGGCACAGCGTGCCGAAGTAAACAGCGCGGTCCCTCAGGCGCCACCACTCATAGTGTCGAAGCCAGTCCCGGCTCCGGCAAGACAGCTGAGTGACGCCATCGCTGTAATCGTTAGTGAAAGCAGGAGCACGTGATCCGTCGGCGATCACCGGTGTCAAAACCGATTACCTCGGATACCCGAGGCTCCTGCTATGGTTCTTTTGTCGGAGACATACTCATGCTACTCAGAAAGATTAGACTGCTGGATGGGGACGGCATCTTCGAAGCCGCCGTCATCTGGGAAACAGGCGACGACTGGACCGTTCGGATCCTTGATCCCGAGCGATGCGATCCTCAAGCGTACCTTCCCGGAACCAAAGTCTTCCACGGCGGCTGGCTCCGCATCTCGAAGAAGGACCTCGGCGCGGAATTGATCGATGACACTTTCGACACCGCCACGCTTCACCCCATGCCGCGTGGTATCGTCGAGGCCTACGTCCTGCGCAATAGCAGTCCGCCGGACAGCCTGTTCCACCAGATCCGCGATGCTCTCGAAGAGTTGTGTCGTATCGGTGCGCAACACCCGGACGGTGGACCGGTCTCCTACGTCCTCGAGCGCTGCGATCGAATTCCGCATAACGGTATGGACATCGTCGCCGCCGGGATCCTTCGCGATGCCTCGGGCTTCGCCGGCGACGAGGCGCGTCTCAACGGTGCCGGTCTCAAGCTCTTCACGACCATCGAGCAGGATGACGGAGTTCCGACTCTGTACATGCGAATCGGTGGAGACCAGGCCCACAACTACCCCGCATTCGTGGCGGACGGAAAAGCAATGCTCGGCCGACGCGGGTTGTTGCGAACCAACTGAAACGCCCTAGCGTGCCTCGCGCACAAAGCAACCGATACAGAAACCCGGCATCCTTGCCCGGTTTCTGTTTAGCCCGACAGCTTACTATCTCTTGTCGTCTCTCAAACCAAAACAAAAAACAAGTAAGTCTCTGGTCCTTCAAGTAGCATGCACGTATTCGGCGTTTTACTCTTCGGCGAGGTTTCCTAAACACTGAGTACCTGCGCCGATCAGGGCTTTTATATGCCGGCGAGACGCCGGCGCTCCCAGTGGTGCGTCGTTT
>CAZISK010000186.1:0-10837 GCA_964541355.1 uncultured Candidatus Obscuribacterales bacterium | reverse complement strand
CGAACGGTTCGCTCGGCGTCGGCGGCATAATAACCGGCACCAAGTCGATTGTGTTGTTCGCCGGCGAAGATTTGAGTTCGACCGATATTGCACCTGATGCCCTCGTCACTCCTTTTTTAAACTTGGGAACCAGCAACGGCGCCGATGTCGGTTCGCTTGCCAATCCATTCGTGGTTGGTGAAGGGGTCGCGACAATCTTTGTCGACACGCTAGGCCCCGGTGGTGATTCCGCCTTTATAACCGCAACAAGACCTGACGGTGTCAAGCTTGCCACCGCAACGGTCACTGGCGACTTCAAGTTTCTCTCGACGACTACACTGAGTGTTGTAGGCAACGTCACCAATGTGGACGGCGACATTTCTATAACATCTTCCGATGGCGTGCTCCTGATCAATGGTGTCACAATCAGTGCCAATAGTCCGACAAATAACGCCAACCTGGAAATTATCCTGGACGATCCAAATCCAGACAAGCATCGAGAATTGATCCAGTTGGTCGACGGAACCAAGCTCTTGACGATGGCTGGTACGAAACCAGGCGGTAATATTCTCCTCCGGCTTGGTCCGGCTCCTGATCCAAAGAAGATCAAACCAATTAAGAAGGCGCCAAGCGGAATCAAATTCGATCTGAAGAACGGCGGGATCATACAAGGAGCTCCAAAGAAAGGCATTAGCGCCGATCCGGAAAACGATCCTCCGACTAACATCATTACAGCTGACAATGCCACTGTCACGATATTGAATGATTTGAAGGCCGACAACATACTGCTTCAAGGCAACGTCATAATCACGGCGGACCCGCCGGTCACCACGGCAATGGCTCTATCAGTGGAAAATCACACTAATAGTGATAGTGTGAGTGCCAATCTTTCCGTCAATCCTCTGGTTTTCGCTGATAACACTGCCACTTCGTTGTCGGCACCTACCAATGCCGGCACTATCTCAGCCAGCCCAATCGACTCAATTGCAAAAATCCACACAGACCTGACGCTGGCATCTTTACGGCAAGGCAGTTACGCTGACACCATATCTGGTGCGGGCTCCCACCAGCCCCGGACAGTTGAAGATGATTCGACATATACATCCAACGAACCACGCGCGATGTCATTTGATGTCAACCTCTGTTCTGACATGGATTTGGGATTGGCGGCCAACCGTGAGCTTAAGCCCGAGCACAGCGATTGCGTAACGATAAGGAAGGGAAGCTCGCTGTTCGTCGCCACGACAGACACCAAGGTGGTGACGCCGAAAGGCTCGGTAACAATCGCAGCCAAATCAGTGGCGCTCGTCACGGTCGATGACAATCATCTGTCCGTCTACAATATCGATGACCACCACAAAGACAGTGTGATCGTGGAAAGCGGTGGACAAGAGTGGCATCTGAGCCCAGGCCGGCACGTCACCATAACCGATCACAATCGAGTTGCTCAGTTCGCTGATATCAACCCGATCGAAGCGGTGCCGCACCGTAGGGTGGCAAGACATGAGCTGAGTGCCAATCGCAAGGCTTTTACATCAGAGTTCTCAGTTCCGTCCGTGCTCTCCAATGTACACCCATTGAGGAAGATGGCCTCGTCCAGCAATGCTCAGGCAAAGAAAGCCATTTCGCACATTTTGAAAACGACCGCAATAACTATGCAGCTCGGTTCGAGAGATCTGCCGTTTGAACACCAAGTGCGTCCAAGGACGGTAGCGTTGAGCCGCTAGATCGCGCGACATTCGGTATTGGTACAAACGGCGCGATGCCGTTCAACTGAATGTGGCTTCAACCCTTCAATCAATATCTTAAAGTCGAGTTATGCAGTATCGCCAATCAACGGTCACTGTCTTCATACATCAACGTTTTCAAGGCTTCAGGATAATACAGATCAACAGAGGAGCTTCATTGTTGCCGCTAATATCCGCAGTTGTTACAAGTATTATCCAGCAAGTTCAGCCGACAAAAACCACACAAGCCTACTACGAATGCATTTCAATCGAACAAACCCGACTCCCCCATTTATTATTTCTGTCTGAGTAATCTTGTACTCAATACTCAATACTGTATCCTTCTTGCAACCTCGGAATCCCTTTGTCATTTATCGGGTGCACTCTTGCCCCGAACGTTGTTGCTTTTATAGGTTGCGGTTCAGCTCAATAAGGTAGGGAAAGCAGATGACTATCTCGCTCCAGTTGAGACGGCTTTGTGCCGCCTTGTGCTCGCTTCTATTGTTAGTGGGAAGCGGTAGATCAGCTTTTGCAGAACCGTCGAATAACTTACCAGACAGGGTCTCTGACAAATCGAATCTCCGTTTGGCGCGACAAAATCGCGCCATAGATGCGGCTTTTCGCCGATCGATAAGCCTTGAGCAACGAAACTCAGCCCCTGCGCTCATAACACCAGATTTTCGAGCCAGCATCAACCCAGCGCAGGGACCAGTTAACACCCTCAGAGGGAGTGATTGTAAGGAGCTATCGAGACAGCAAAGATCACAAAGGAGGCTCCATGGTGAGAATAGACAGAGATCCAAAGATGGTCTCGACCGAGAATTGGCTCGACGCGATGCGAGGAGCCAAACAATTTCAGTTTCTTCTAATGTCGGACCCTCCGTCAGCAATCGGCGCACAAGAGTCGGCAACGGCGCGACGGTTCACAAAGGCCGATCCCTCGAATCAAAAACCGGCGAACAAAGTGTCGACGGGAGACAGATTAGTCTAAGAAATGGAATAACCCTCGATCTGAAATCCGACAATCGCAATATCACACTCGGTGGCAATCTATTTTCTGATCAGTCCGACTCCGTCACGATCTCGACCGGTACCGAACAACGGCAACTGTCTGCAGGATCTCATGTTACAGCCGCTGAATACCTGGCTGTCAAACAGATTCTTTTGGGTGACGGACAAAAGATCGAGCTAGATCAAGCTGGTCGTGCGACAGGTGGCTCCGTAGACCTGCAGAGGTTGAGCACAGATGACAGAATGAGCGTCGATGAACTTGTCGTACCCGGTGGAGTCACCGCCCTAGCTGACTTTTCACGAAAAAGCGACTTCGCGCTCAAAGGAGACCTTAGCAACTCCGGAACGGTACTGGCGTACAGTTCTTCGAAAGCAAACAGATCTGGAGCTATTCGCGCCGACGACATTGTCAATGCAGAGGGGGCATCCATCACCTCGGTCATACCGGAAAATCTAACCGGCAAATCAAGGGATGGCGCGAACAGTTTTGACCTTGAGATAGCCGCTAAAGGAAGTCTGACCAACAATGGCAGTATCACAAGTAGTGGCGATCTTATCCTTAGCGCGGGAAACGGAATATACAACGTAGCCGGCACTGGTGGCTCGGTTCCGGAGGTATCGGCGAGGCAAGACCTAAAGATCAATGCCAGTAACATTGTCAATCGAGGAGGCATGGCGGCGCTCGATGGGAATCTGTCAGTAGATTCACCCGACTCCGTCCATATCAACAATGCAGGCGGGGTATTGTCCGCGTCAGGGGCAATTGACCTGCGTTCGGAGAGCTACAACGGGAGCTTTGCCACTGAAGTTGTCGGCGGCAACCTTTTGAGCAAGGATTTAAACGTAAATGCAGGCAGCGGAACAGCTACTGTAAACGTCGGCAACATTACCGGCAAGGTAAATACAACCGGACTCGCTGCGCACATCTCCGCGAACACCGAGAATCTATCAATAGGCAAGCAGTGTTTGACCGGAGATCCGACCTACTACAACACCGGGGACATCACTCTGGACGGCGATATCGTAGTTGGTGAAACGTTGTCCATCATTGCAGGCGGTAGTATCACCGCAACCAGCAACTTAAGTCAGATATCCGCACGTGATGGCGCCAACGGGCGAGGATATGATATCAACCTTCTCGCCGGCGCCAACATACTTAGTGGATCTGGTGAAGTTCCTCCGCCCGGCGGCCCAGCCACGTTGGGCGCTCAAGCCGAACCGTATAGCGACAATGCCACCGCTCCAGTCGAAGTAGCACTCACTGGAGGTCCGGGTGGATCCATAGATCTGTCTGGTGCTGCCCCAACTCTCAGCATCAACGCAGATGCACTGTCGAGCTCAGGACAAAGAGGCGGCAACGTCACGCTGGCTGCTTTCGCCAATGGAGCTGTTGGTGGCACCATAAAGCTTCCTGCTCTAAGTTCCATCAATACGGCTGGCGACAGTGGTAATACGAATGGTAGGGTCACCATTGTCGGTGCCGCGGTTGGTGTAGACCAGACGATATCGATAGGTAGTATCAATGCTGGTTCCGGCGACTCGGGAGTTGTAATTGTTTCTACGGCTGATCCAAGAAGTGATCTCGGCAATTCATCGGTGTTCTTCAACACTGATGGCAGCATTGCCAACAACGATTCAATTGTTGCCGGGCAAGCGGTCGAAGGTTCTATACACTTTGGTGGAGCTCTGTCGGCTGGCCAGCAAATAATTGTTGATGCCCCTGCCGTCAGTATTGCCGACAATGCAACGCTCTCCGCTGACTTCGTTTTGATTCGGACAGAAGCTGTGAATTTTGGCGACGGTTCTGTCATTGAGGGCAGAGGCTCTAGCGCTGTTTCAATTCAGAACATCAATCAAAGCACACTCACCCTGACCCTTCCGGACAGTGGCACAGCATCGATCTTGACTAACAGCCTCAATGGTAGTATCAACTTCTCCTCAGTTGGCGATATTGAAATTATCAAGGAGGCTGGCGTTGGGTCAACTCTCTTTGATCTGCAGACATCCGTCAACTCGGCGCAAACGTCCTTCACAGGAACCGGTAACAGCATCACGGTCGATTCCGGCGTTACCGTCCAATCGAACGCGTCTGTATTCCTACAAATGTATCCAAACTCCGGTGATGTGACCATTAGGAATGATGGGGCGATCATCACCACAGCTGATAGCGGTGCTGTGAACCTTTTTGGACAGGGCACCTTGATTTTGGAAGGCAGTGGCGTATACGATGCCTCTGCCGGTAGCGGTTCAACCAGCGCAGGAGCATACGGCTCCGAGACGCTCATCGTCAATTCAAACAGCGTGTTTAAAGCTGGTTCGCACGGAACTGCATTCTTTACCGGCGGTACTTCGCTTATCGTAAATACATCCAACGAGTTCGAGGCAGGATACTCCGGAACGGTTCTTTTACAAACAGCTTTTGGTCAGCCTACAGATACTGCTACATTCGCCCCGGGCTCGACGCAGACAGTTACGGGTGGTGCAAGCGTCAGGGTTACATCTGGAGTAATTTCAACCGGTGCGAACAGCAGCATCAGCGTGGATCTTGGTGGCCTAGACTTGTACGCCTACGATACTTTGGTCAGTGATGGTAGCCTCTCAGCAACTCAAGTAACTGCGCAAACGAACAACGGTGCCACGCTCGGCAACGTTGCCGCTAGCAATGGCTCCGTTTCTGTGGTGACAAATGGTGGCATACTTTCAATCAATCCAGGAGCAGTGATCGCTTCCACAGAGGGCAACGTTGTACTTCAGAATCTTGATACAGCTACTCCTGGGTCGATCGTTGTCGGTCAGGGTGCAACTCTCACCGCAAAAACTGCAGGCTTCCATTTTGGTCGCGTCTATCTGTCAATTGGATCGCTACCGGTTGATCCGAATCCGGGATTTGTGCCAGCTGATGTTGCCGTCAACCTCGCAAACGACGGGCAGGTCTATTTTGGCAACAACAGCATATTCGCGATGCCACCGACAAATACAGTCAATGCTGATGGCGGAATTGTTGTATTCAATACAGACGATTTGCAGAGCACCGCTATTCAACTTAACGGCGACGTTGTCGTCAATGCGCTGCGTCAAGCGGCTGTTCCGGCTGGTATTCTCAATAGCCTCGACTTGACTGATCCGGCCGTCGTTGCATTGATTCAATCCTTGCAAGGGCAAGGCATACTCGGCGGCAGCCTGACTGATCAGGGCGATATTGCTGACGGTGGCAATGTCATTATCGATCCGTCTGATCTAGGTGTTAGCATCTCCGGTTGGAACGTACCAACAGGCGTGACGGTCACGTTCGATAACTTTCACTCCGCGCACCATGTCAATGTCGCGTTAACGAATGCGAGTTCCTCGTCACAGGCTATTCTTGATGGCACGAATGCATTCGCTGGTACTACTGGATCTGCGGCAAATGTCACCGTTAGCTCCAATCAATCCGCTCCATATCTATCTATCGGAGGCCAGGGGACACTGACTAGTGACGGGCAGCTCAACCTGATTGCTGACAGCATAAGCAACTTCGGAGTCGTGTCCAGTCAGGATTCCCTCACGATCACTACTAGTCAAGTAACAAACAATGGTCAGGTCCTCGCTGCAACTACCGCTCCCTCCTCTACCTTTGCAATCAACAACAACGGTAGTGATCTGGTTGTGGATGGCACAGGTACGTACCAGATGGGACCTGCTTTCCTGGGAGCCGGACTGGTTCAAGCTCGTGGCGCGCATAACCTGACAGTATCCGGCAGTCTGGACTTCAACGTCGGAACTTTTGGTTTCGTCTCATTCCTGAGTAATGACGCCAACGGCTCGATAAGTATTGGAGACGGTGCCGCTCTAAACTCAGAGGGCGGAATCAACATTGGCTCGTCAAACATACACCTCGGTTCGGGCTCCATCGTCGAGGCGGAGGGAGTCTCCGGACTACAGATATTCAGTTCGAGCAGCATGTCGATGAGCTTAACGACCGGCGGAGCATCGCTTTATGCGCCGACCAGTCAGATTTTCGTTTCATCATCTGATGGTCCAATCAGCATCGTGCGTGAGGGAAGCTCGGCCACTGGTTTGCTGACTCTTAATCCAGGAACTTCATATTTCTCTCAATTCAGCAGCACTAGCGATATCTTGATCGACTCTGCAGTAACGGTGAATGCCAACGGAGCCTTAGGTCTTAACGTAGGCGCCAACTCGACTCTGCTCAATGAAGGTAATCTCAATAGCAGCGGCGGTTTTCTCAGCATCGCTTCATCAGGAAACTTGACGATAACAGGAACAGGGAACTACAGCTCCGATACGGGTATCTTCGTTTTTGCAACCGACCAGCTATTCCTCAACTCCTCAAGTGCTTTTTCGGCGAACGGATCCATCACCTTTCAGGCCTCAAACGCTGGAATTTCACTCGGTGCATCCAATGTGTTTGATGCAGGTTTAAGCGGAGCGATTACCTTCGCAGTAAGCAACGCGCCAATCATCTTCGTTAGTGGTACTACGCAATCCATAACTGGAAGTCTTACTCTTAACACGCAGGCGCTGGAACTCCAAGCGGGAGCGCTTATTGCAATTGATTCAGCAACACCATCCGCACTAACTATTCAGTCATCTTTAGGAGGCGGCGAGCTTGTTGTCAATTTGACTCCTGGTTCATCATCAATAACGACTACCGGTGGTTCGATCACTTTTGGGAGTGGTTTCGGGAGCGAGTCCATACACTTCGCCAACTTAGGTGGTGATGCGGTGCTAAACATTGATGGCGGCGATCTGGTTACGAATAGCGTGAGCGCTATTGCTCTTGATGCCGGAATAAGCATCGCATCCAACAACGCTGTCAATCTGACTACCACCACAGGAGATATCTCAGTGTTTGGTACCGTATACGGTACGACACTTTCGCTTGTGAGTGCATCCGCTACAAGCGTCAACAGGTTGATCTCAAGCAATGGATCAGTTGTCGTGGAGACCTCCACCGGAACCTTGCAAGTACAGGATAATGGTTACATAAGTGCCGCAGCAGGCGATATCGTTTTGAAAAACAATGATACCGTTGCTGGTTCTATCGCTTTGGGGCAGAACGCACGACTCAGTTCTTACGAAGTTGCGGGTATCGGAGGCGATGTGTATGTGACAATCGGTGCTGTACCTGGGTCTCCAGATCCTGGTACTCAGCCATTGAACGTCACTATCAATGAAAGTAATGGTGGACAGATCTTCTTTGGCACCAATTCAATTGATGCCACGGCTCCAGAAAACTTCGTCAACGCCAACGGCACGACAGTTCTCTTTTCGACCGATTCGTTGTCAAGCTCCGCGATCTCGCTTGGTGGCGGCGTAATCATCAATTCCGGTAATGTTCTCGACAGTCTGGATTTGAGGGATCCAGGGGTAGTAAACTTTATCGTGGCGCTTCAGAACGCTGGCAGCGTTGGAGGAACACTTGTGACATCCGGCGGCATCGCGACAGGCGGCAACGTCATAATCGCGTCCGGACTGCTCTCTTCTGTTATCTCAGCGGAAAACATTCCTGAGAACGTCACTTTGACCCTGACTGGATTTCAGACCGGAAATCCTTTGACGATAGCTCTGACTGCAATCAGCACGAGCCAAATCGTAACCATCGATGGGACGCATGAGTTCGTAGACGCGTTACCGTCGGATGCCACCATAAGTATTACGTCCTTGCAGGGCGGGACGCTCTTGCAGACCGGACTTTCTGGTTTACTTGCGAGCGATGGGAACCTGACAGTTGTTGCCGATCAGATGACTCACACCGGCACGATTCAGGCGGCCAATGCAGTCAACTTGACTGGCACAAACTCACTGGCAGTCAATGCAGGCTCTAATGGTGGCACTATCGAAGCCGGCTCTGGTCTGACTTTTAACGGTGGAGCCGGAGCTGTTGAAGTCAATCTGCTGTCGGTAGGTAACACACCATTAGTCAGTGTCACAGGTTCGGATATATTTGTAGGTATATCCGGCAGCTGGATTGCCGACCAAATTTCAACAGTCGCAGGGGCCAACGTTACTCTAACCAGCTACCTTGAGAGCCTGACACTTTTGAACGCTCTCTCTATTGAATCTGGTCATATTGCGCTTTCAGCTTTCAGCGATCTCACCACGCGATCTATTATTGTCAATTCTGCAGTGGGCTCTGCGGGGTCTATCTCGCTTGCGGCGGCCAACTCATCATTACCGCAAAATCCGGTCCCGGGATTGTTAAGGGTTGATGGTGACCTGTCGGCGGATGCCACAGGTTCTACAGGCGATGGTGGTACTATCTCTCTCTCGGTCGGTGCAACGACATTCTCAATAGGCGGCTCGCTCAGCGATCAAGGCGTCTCCGGATCGATCAGCGCAAATGCCCTTGGGGCAGGCAGCGGTGGCACAATCGACATTGTGGGTGACACCATAACAGCTTTTCCGTTTCCCGTGGTGCTCAACCTCACCCCGGTTCTGCTTGCAAGCGGTCAATCGTTGAGTGCCAGCGCCCTGGGTATTGGCACTGGCGGTTCAATAACTATTGAAGCAGCTACGATTGCCCTGGCAGACGGTAGCATAGTCAAAACTGATAGTGCTACAGACGGAGCAGGCGGCGCTATTACGCTAAAAGCCCGCCAAATCGATGTTGGAGTTGATGCTGTAGTCCAAGCCATCGGCACCGGAAATGGAGCTGGAGGTTCGATAGGTCTTACAGCCGTCGCCAGTGGTGTGAATACGCAGGGAATGCAAGGTCCTATCAATACGCTGGCGCTAAACCTGGCAAGCAACTCTCAAATCTCCGTCGAGGCGCTTGGAAACGCCAACGGTGGCTCAGTTATCGTGATGGGTAGCACGGTTTCCATGGATAATGCACGAGTATCGGCTGACAGTTTGGGATCTGGTAGTGGTGGCTCGGTCGTCTTTGATGGCGCGCCGAGAGCTGGTTCCTTCGGGCAGTTCGTTCCGCCTATGACGACCACCATGAATGCCAGCCACGTCTCAGCGAATGCCACATTAGATGGGGCCGGCGGCTTTGTCTCTATACAAGGATCTTCCACTCTCACAGGAGCCAGCTTGATCTCTGCCACTGGTCGTGGTACCGGAAATGGTGGCACGATCGAACTGATCAACGGTTTCGGAATGGTGAATCCCGGGGCCCTGGGTCAGCCTTTCGGAATCGTGCCCATCACCAGCTCCATGGTTCTTCTCGACTCATCCGTCTCGACCAATGCAATCGGTTCAGGCAACGGCGGACTTGTTAATATCACGGGCGTAGGATTGAGTCTCGACAACAGTCAAGTTACGGCCACAGCAGAAAATGGAGGGAATGGCGGAACAATCCTTGGAGAGGGTATTACGGTCAGCTCAGCTCAGTTCGGACCTGTCACGATGAGTGTGCCTATATCGTTGACTAACTCCAGCAAAATCGCGGCTGATGCGCTGACGGATGGAGACGCAGGCTCCATCAACATCAAAGCTTCCAATGTGTCGGTAGGCACAGGAAGCAGCATTACTGCCAACGCATATGGCACCGGCAATGGTGGCGAAGTAATTCTCTCAAACGGGCATTCTATTAATCCGGGAACCATAGGACCAAATCCCACTCCGCCTTCCCTTGGAGTAGTGCCGGTCAACATTGCACTTGCAGGTACCGGCGCATTGATCTCTGCTGATGCCCTGATTGATGGTGATGGAGGGCTTGTATCCCTCGGTTTGAGTGGCACGCTCAATTTGAGTTTCGGTCACATTAGCGCGAATGGGTCCGGCGCAGGCAATGGCGGTACGGTAAACCTTCCACAATCCAGCCTTGCTTCTGGCACATTCATCGCAGCAAATGCTCTTGGCAGTGGTGACGCTGGTTTAGTTTCGGCGATCAGTGTTAATTTGGCCAGCTCCAGTACAGTCACCGCAAATGCGCAGGGTAACGGCAACGGTGGGGCCTTTGTCTTCGGGACTGCTAATCTAGAATCCGGTAGCTCAGTGGAAGCGAACGCAGAAGGTACCGGAAATGGTGGCGTTTTGACAGCGACCTCCTTGACGCTGGCTGCTGGCAGCTCTGCAACTGTCGATGCCGAATCGACCGGCGACGGCGGATCCGTATTTATAGAGAGCACCTTTGGGACTTCGACGCCTTCGATTCAGCTTGCAAGCGGAAG
>CAZISK010000185.1:0-10858 GCA_964541355.1 uncultured Candidatus Obscuribacterales bacterium | reverse complement strand
GTATTTTCAGGTTGAAGCACCACCGTAGCGGCCGCCAATCTGATCATTTCGGCGCCATTCATGGTGACTTTTTTTGGTTGTCCATCGGCCTTCATTCCAGCATGAGTGAAGGTGCTGGCAGTATAGGTAACATCTACACCCTTGGCACCGAGCGCGAGGCGAATACTGGCAAGTCGTGGATCATCCTGCTTAATGGGGCTGCCTTTGGTGCATTCGAACATGGTATCAACAATGTCCTGACAGCTCGCGGCAGTTCCGAACGACTTGAGGATTCGGTCCGCCAACATCGGCAGGTCAATAAGCTGACAGTTTGGCGCTGCAGAATAGCGCTCCTTCACACTGTCCCTAATTTTGTAGAGTAGCATTCGTGCTTGTGTAATTGCCGGGTTGGCCGGATCATTCAGCCGTGTGAAAATATCGAGGCTTTCCGTAGTGGACTTCGACCGATATTTGTCCATCTGTTTCAGAATCTCAAGCTGAATTGCGTGCCTGGCTCCAGGGTTCGATCCTGTATATTCAATCTGATTTGCATCATAGTAGAGTAAGTCTGCAAGATAGTCCGCGTGCTCCTGTCGGAGTAGCGGAGTTTTTGCACCGTTTCGCTCCACATACGCATCCAATGACCTGAGCAATTCCAATCGGAAGCCTGGTTCCGTATCCGCATCATTGATTAGCAATTTTGCTCGATCAACTGTTCTCACAGCTGTCGTGTTGTCCGAGTCACTCGCCAAAAGTCTTGTCACGACTTCCGATGCCCTGGCTTTTATGAAACCCTTTGTTGCTTCCGGAATCCACTTGATCTCTTTATTCTCATGCAGCTGCGACAACAGAAGAAACAGCGCTTGCTCAGCTGTTTCGCGTTCTGCGGGGTTCCGCCCAAGAGCTTTCATGAAAATCGTGTCGTTAAGATGCTTCTGCCTATCTGGATTGGCAACTATCCGTTTCTCCTTATCATAAGCAGTTACGTACACGGTTTCCTCGCCCCCGAGGGTCGTAATCTTCGTACGAACTTGCTTTCCGACCGAGACTTCAATTTCCACTGTCTCCGGCATGGCCTCATATCCTTTGCGGACCAGATTTAGATACTCCATTCCGAGCTTTTCCCAGTTTGCATCGTCCGTGCCGCGCAAACGATGAGAGGCGCTCGCCACTCTGGCTCTGTATTCACCATTGCGAACTGGAAAGGACTGTGCCAGCCGATATGTCTCAGCCATGGCTCGAATCGCCGGATCTTTCTCTAGTTCGCAGCACGCATCTGCCACCAGTTTGAAAGTGTAGTTGTCCAGCTGCATGAGCGCCTTGAGAGATTCCAAACGAACTGCCGCGCTGTCCTCCATTGGCGGTGTCTTACTATTCGGACCGGGCATTGCAAGGCTTTTCAATGTTGCTATCGATTTAGGAGATACAAGATTGGCTTCGACAAGTGCCTTCACCGCCTCCATTCTGACGTATTGATGCTGAGAGCCAAACCGATTATTGCCCATCGCAGGAGGCGCAGAAGGTGCAATCAATTTCAGAATGTCAGCTTCCAGTCGAGCTTTTTGAGAATCGCTGAGGAATTGCGCTTTGCGCAAAAAGTGGATCTTGACGAGTTCAACACCCGGATACTCCGGTAACGAAAGTACGCTGAGCAAGAGCTTTTGTTCTGCTGGCCCGAGAGCGGCGATGTCACCTTTCTGTAATCGGCTGATGGCCTCTGCTGCCACCAAAATATCTTCTCCATTGAGGTCGTTACCATTAGCAATTTTTTTCGTGCTCGTTTCAACTACCTTTATCAAAGCTTTGCCACGTGCTTCGGGCGTATCCAATCCGCCGAGTTCCGCCAGGTCAAGCAGCGCAATCGTTGATTCGATCTTCTCGATCGGATCCTGCGATTCAGCGCTCTGCTTTCTTAAGCCGCTCATTTGTTGTTGAGCAAACTCAACAGGAGACTTTTCGTATTCTTTTCTGAGTATTTCGAATTCTGCATTAAGCGAATCGCCTTTTGGAAAACTCAATATTGCAAGCGACTTCGCTGACACCACACGAACATTTACGCTTTGCGTCTTATCACCTGCAAGCTCGCTAAGAAATCGACGAATATCCTGTGGAGCCCTTCCGGCTGACGCGGTCAAATAGGCGACCCGCTGCGCGCTGTCAAGCTTTGGAAAAACTGTTTGTTCAAAATACGCAAGACCATGAATGAGGCGTGTCAGATTTTCAATTGCTCTTATCTTTATTGCTTCATCAGCATTCGTATCATTAATGACACCGCGCATGATGCCGGTCATATGCAACGCATCTCGATCCGGGACATCCAGACGCAGCTGCATTTCGGAAGCCAGGAGCCGAACGGTTGCATCGGAGCATACGACGAAGCCATCAAGCAGATTGATTGGATCATAGGGCTCGTAGCTCCGCGACCCTCCGACTTGGTACGGTTGCTTCAAAATGTAATCGTTCACTTCGGCGGCATCGTTAGAGAGCCCGCTAAGTGCCATCACTGCACCGAATCTTACGGATGGAGCGGCTGTCAGGTCATTGGCCGTTTTACTCATCCGCAACATGAATTCGACTCTTTTTTCCTGCTGCGCCTTCATCCAATTCGAGCTCTGCTTCTCGTCGAGCCCTTCAGGTTGCTTCGCACCGACAAGCTCATCAAGTTGATGTCTAATAGCATCTACGCTCTTTCTCTCATCCGCGAGACGTGTAGTTCTGCTGATGGTGTCTAAGTTTTCTTTCGCAGTAGACAGCCTTGCAGCTCTCTTCTCAAAAGCATGTGCCGCAGGTTCAAATATGCCGAGCTTATTTGCCTTTTCGGAAGAGGTGTCACCGGTTACGGTGCCTTTGTTATGCCCAAGAAATGACAAGAACACTTGTTCGTACAAAGCAAGTTGCTGCCGAACCTGGTCATTCTGTTTAGGCGGTCGACCCAGAATCGATTCTTTAAGCGCCGGCGCCGCCGACTGTTTGCCGGATTTGGATAGAGTGACTGGGTCGATAGGAGCATCTTTCGATTTGATGTATTTGTGATAAAACTCATTCCCTAGAATTCCAAGGAATGCAATTTCGGTGGTCAGCATCGCGGTTTTGTAATACTTGTTTTTCTCTGGCAACTCATTGACTTTGACTAGCGGTCCACGAATGAGTTTGGTAAAACGCCATTCGGAACTTGCCAGATTCGCCAGCGCGACCGAGCGATATGCAGCTGGTGCAGGCGGCATGAAGCTGTGTCTCAAGCCGTTAGCCACATCTGCAAGTATTAGAGTCGAGCGGATCTTATGTACGCCGGGTCCCCAATCGGAGGTCATTACAGTGGAGTTGTTGAGCCAAAATCCGCTGCCACCGAGCAAACCTCTTCCCACACCGGTGAGGGCCGCCTTGAGTCCAGCTCGTCTGGCATACAATGCGATTCCCGCGCCACTGAAGCCTCCCAGTACCATCGATAACTCCACGGCACCGGTCACAATTTTTTCTGAAACGTAGAAAATTTGTTGATAGGTTTTCAACTGTTTGGCTTCTTCGATGGGTACGCATCTTGTTTTGCCATGGCTGATCACAGCTACCATTGCCCCGGGCTCCAGATTTTTGAATTCTGTCACTTTCGCTCTGCAGACAGGATTTGCCCGGAGATCAAGATAGTTATAATCCGATAGGCGCGGTTCACACCTGATCGTCAAGTTGTACTTGCCGTCAACTTCCACTACATCAAAGTTGCCGCTAAGCAGGTTAAACTCAACCATTCCAGGCTCATAGGTGCTCGCGATCTCCATAAGTTGATCTTTCTTCGGACCATCCGCGTGAACCTTCGCAAATCCTTTGAGCGGAACATCTCCGTAAAACGCCTGCTCCGTTACATCCTTCATCTGCTGAGCCAAGCGCTTTTGTTCTTCGTCGAACTTCTTACCATCAGTGGCTTTCCACTTCTTATACGCGTCCAGAAACTTGATAGTATCGGCATCGTTCATATTTGCCTTTTCCGGCCACTTGAACTTAAGGCTCACGATACCGGCGCGGTCAGTGACTTCTTCGCAGCCAGGAGGATATTTGAGATCCTTGTTGCGATATTTTCTGGTAACAAACATCGCCCCGCCATACTCACGCATCTCGTCGCAGATCGCGACGAGCTGAAGTAAGTTATTCCGTTTAGCTTCAAGAGAGCTACATTCCTCTGACAACCAATTCGGATGATACTCGCCTCGCTCAATCATCGCTGGAATTACTTTTGTCAAATCGTGATTGATTTGGAGTTTATTACCAGTGTGAGAAATTCCAACGCACCAATCGTTGATAGATCGCAGTCTTCTGAGCGTATCCGGGGTTGGCATGTTGTCAAAAGTGATGTCTAACTTGATGTCTTTTTTTAGCGCATTTAGCATTCCGATTGAAGGGATAAAATTCCCATTCTCATCTTTTGGAGCAGAGAGGGGACCGCCTACAGGTATTGGCAGTTTCCATTGATCTAGAGTTTCAAGCGCTTCCGGTATCTGGTGCTTTTCCATCCAGTGCGATAGCCGCTCGAAAGAAATTTTCGAACTCGACATTTTATCCCAAATGTTTTTAAGCTCTTTATCGGAGAGCTCACTATCCGACCTCTTTTGCTGGTTAAGATCGCCCAGTGTTTTGGTCAGGAAAACTCTGTCCCTGGCTAGAGATTGCCGTAGTAATTGCAGGTTCTCGTTCAGTTGTTTTTGGTAAGCCTGAAGCAGAGTTTTTATAGTGGCCTCTGGTAACTCGAACAGAGATTTTTTATGGTCTTTTTTTACATCTTCTAGAAACTTTTGCTCGTACTCAAGTTCAAAAACCGAGAGTAAAAGCTCTTCGGACTTGGCCAAATTATCCAGCAATACGAAAAGTGACGGACGCTCCTGAAGCAGCACCTCATCGTTTATCTTTATCGACCGATCCGTCGCCTTGAAAATGGGAGAAAAACTTTCGTCAAACTCGAGAGTTCCCTCGACCGTAGCAGTCTGTTCGTTGCCTGCAACGATTGCGTTCCACATCCCCCCTTCTGTGCGCGTAAACTGTGTAACCGTCCTGCCTACCAGGTAAGTAACCGCTTCGATTTTGTCGGGATTTCTCTCTGCACGCTCGATGTGTATTAATTTGAGATGCGGGCTGTCCAAAAATAGTTTTCCAACCAATCGATCATTTATGAAAGTCTCCCGATGTTTGTTAGGGTCGACAACGATCAGACGCTTTTGTGTCTTGCCATCTTCAAGTTCCTCAGCTGAGATCAGCAGCCTCCCTGAAGCGTCAACGACGATCGAAGTATCCTTGTTCGAGACCAAAGTTAGAACACCGTTTTTATCCAACGTTGGCACCGAATTTAGTGGTAACGCGGCAGAATTCAGGGACCAATTTAACTGCCTGGTGGTGCTGTCTCGACTTACCTTGAATAGAACTTTACCATTAGCATCTTTGAACTCGAGTGTCTCCAGGAGATTGCCCTTGTAAGTAATGCTGCATTCTGCATCATTACCATAGTGAATTGAGATTGGTTGCGATAGGCCGCCTTGAACTGTTGGTCCACCTGCGAATACAATCGACTTATCGTCCTCTGAAGCGATTTTGGCAATTCTTACTTTTAACGATGGACTTTGTTCAGTCTTGCTGTGGATATCATGCGACTCTGGATCTTGTTTGTCGTCTGAGCCAGGCTTTGTATCAAGATCTTGCTTAACGACTGATCCAGACTTCGTCTCAACAGGCATGTTTTGTTTATTGTCGGGAGCTACCCTAGACTTTACGGACATGTTTGGCTTGTCGTCAGAACCATCCGCTGTCCCCGCTTGCGAGTGCCCGGAACCGGCACTATTTATGGTGTCACCAATCAGAATCACCGTTGGCAATAGCAACTCTGACAGAGGGCGCGGATCAGAATCTAAGTCTGATTTAGACTCTTTTGCCTCGCTTTGGGCTGAGCCTTTTGTCCCTTTCTCGGACCGTGGATTCTTCAGTGTTTCTTCTATAGTGCTAAACAACTGGTTCAGCGATTGAGAAGCAGACGACGGACTATCAAAAATTTCCTGCATTTATCCCCCAAGCACACGTCGACGGTCTGCACCTGCTTAGACCGTTTTTGCAATATGA
The DNA here is from genome assembly GCA_964541355.1 of uncultured Candidatus Obscuribacterales bacterium. Lineage (GTDB taxonomy): Bacteria > Cyanobacteriota > Vampirovibrionia > Obscuribacterales > Obscuribacteraceae > JADYXR01. The sequence continues at coordinate 4,786 of CAZISK010000185.1, read as the reverse complement.
AGTTCTAAAACTACTTGCCCCCAAGCAGGGAACACTGTAAGTCACTTTTGTTACAGGCGTGCAAAAGAAGAATTTTGGCGCCAATTTCAAAAGACTTTAGCCAACGACTACTTTTCACCTAAGGCATACTGGAGCGCGGCATCCAACAGAATGAAAGCTCCTGTGGCCCTGCCTAGATTCTTCTGGATGCCGGACGATGGCTTGTCTTTTACTTCCGCTTTCAACCTGGGCTTACTCTCGCCTGCGGTCTCCCCGGGCTTGGTACCATTAGGATCGAGTGCCTCCTTTCCGTCTCCAGTTAACGACGGCTTCGGCCCAGGACGAAGAGCCGTCGCGGACTTATCTGCTCCCGGCAATCCGCCGGCTCCTTCCCCAGTAGGGGACGGACCCGCTCCTACTGGCTCGGACCCGGCAACTCTATTCGAAGATACCGGAACCTCCTCAGGAGGCAGAATCGCATCAACAGTTTTTGGTCCGCTTGTTGCATCCAGACCGGCGAGCTTTTTCTTGAGAGCTTTAAGTGTCTCCTTTTCCGCGGGATCAACAGTGTCATTTATTTCAGCGTCAACGAGACGCTTAAAAATGTTCATTTGTGTTAGTTTGGGATTAAGATCGCGGAGTACCTTTTCTGCTGCTGCTCTCTCCTTCGCGTCGAGAAACGTGGCCGGCACACCCGCGTCCTTCGCCATCGTAGGTGCCTCACTTGGAACGCTGGTTGTGTCGGTCTTAGTGTCTGACGATGGAGCCGTGCGTTCCGCCTTGATACGGGCCGCCTCGAGATGGGCTGGTTCTAGCGCCACGTCGAGCGATTTTTCTAATTTAGAAATCAAGCCGAAGAACGCCGGTCTGCCGGTGAGACCTTTCGATATCTCCCCTGTTTTTGAGTCGTAAGTGACTAGTCCTTTCGCGCCAGCTTCGCTGATATAAGTATCGCCATTGAAGGTTCTTTTCGTATTCGCAACGTCGACGAACATAAGCTTGTTTTCCGAGGAGTATCTGAGTTTGCAGGATGGATCAAACTTGCAGTCCGCAGCGATTTGATTAAGAACCTGTTTTTTCAGCAGACCGCTCTCGAAATTCTCGTACAAGTCTTGTACCGAGCTATACTTCTGCCAGTTACCGCTCTTGTTCTTGACTTGTTGCTCTGCATAGCGCCGAGCAGCATCGCTGATTTCTTTAGGGAGTATGGCGCCTATTTCCGAACCGCGATAACCAGTCTCGAATAAGTCCCTGGTTATTGTCGCTCGTCGCGCACCTTCAGAGCTTCTGGTCCGGTCACACATGTTTTGTGTGTTGATGTTGCCTGTTAAGCTAAGACCTTTCTTGCTCAGAAAGTTATCGATGTGTTTTTGGACTTCCATTGCCGCTTCGGCATCGGTGCAGAATACAGTAAATCCTTTTGTATCCTGTCCTGTCGGACCGGGTTTAAGAATGTTACCCGGCTCCTTCGAATCATTGTAGGGAAGCAAAAGTTCCCAATCTGGAACCAGAGGATACATAGGATCGAGAGTCTTGAATTGCGCGACTTTTCCGTAGAGCTCTCCGCCCTTTTGGCACGCTCGGTATAATTCTGGAACGAGCTCCGCATGGACTTTTGCGAAATCCTGTGCGTTGAGGGTCGTGACACCAACCTTGGTGTTTCCAATCGCAAACTTCTCGTGATCCGGTCCTGCAAAGTTTGGGCTGAAGAACCACCCCTTGTTAAAGCCCTCGAAGTTGAATTTTTTTCCGTCAATTTCGACTTCTCTGTCTTTAAGACCATCGGTACGGACGGTAACCTTTCGTCCGTTGAATTCGCCGCTTTCCTCCGAATTCACGAAGGCCGGCGCCGGCAATCTCGTTACTGCCGACAAGAATATTCTATTGACTCCCTCAATAGCCTTTCGAGAACTTAGTTCCGTTGGTTTGACGCCGGCCTGTCTGGCTATCTTGGAGATCCGCATTCCAACTAGATCCGTGCTTGCTATATCTTTGCTTTCGTCAGGGAAAGACTTTGTGACTTCGTAAAGTGTGTCTCCTTTCGTCTTGTGTCGAAGATAATCTTTGCCGTTTAGTGAAAACGATTCGTAGTCCGCGGCCACTTTGTCCGCAGACAACCTCTGTGCGGAGTAGTTTTGATCTCCAGTCGCCAGAACCAACAAGTCTCTTGAGAAATCGTAAGTGTGCACTGTAAACTTGCTGGCACCGATCTCGAGAACCGCTCCTGGCACCAGGCGTGGTGATGGTGGCTCTGTTGTGACTTTAGGTTTGACTTCTATAACTGCGGTTTTGGGTTCTGTAACTGCGGTTTTGCTTTCTATAACTGCGGTTTTGGGTTCTATAACTGCGGTTTTGGGTTCTATAACTGCGGTTTTGGGTTCTATAATTGCGGTTTTCGGTTCTGGTTGCGGAATTATCTTGGTGTCGGCTTCAGCCGGCAATGTTTTGGCATTCTCTTTTGGTTCCGTCACTGGTGCCTTCTTGGATCCGGGCGCAGTAGCAGGGCCGCCGTCCCCGCGTGACCTGACCATGTAAATCACACCGGCTGCGCCAGCTGCAAGGGCTGCAACTAGTGCGATCTGAGTGAGATCGTCTTCGACAGCCCCCGAATCTCGTTTGCTGCTTATTTGAGTCGGTTTGTTCGGAGCCCAGCAGTCTGCAGCAAGGTCTGTCCAAGCGAAGCCTGCGGATGTTGACTCATCAAACGAAGACTTTTCATCTCTATACTCTCTCATCGTACCTTCTCCTGTACATGTCCTGTGTCTCTCGGATTTTCGTTGCTAAACCTTTGGTGTACGCGAGGAACTAAACTAGCAGGACCTCTGAAGATGTCAGAAAGTCAGGCACCGTAACCAGTTTCGCGAGCATTGCAGTACGTTCTTGCGCGAAGGTCCAGCATATTCAGGCAGCCCAACGCCAGGCGAAAAAGAACCAACGGACCGATCAGTCCGTTCACTATTCAACATTCTTCCGGCCCTCAAAAAAGCGCAAAGAACTGTGACAGCATCTCGAGTCGCTCGAGACCCCAATTGCTATCGATGGCGAGATTGTAGGTGACTCTTGTTACAATGTCGCAAAACGAATGCTTCGGATTCTAAAATGATTCGTAGCATGTTCGTCTGGGAAAATAAAAGTGGACGAGTGCCACCAGCAAGTTCTATCGTGTTGTCATAATTCATAAGGTGGCAATAGGAATTGAATGGTGAACTTTCAGATAAGGGCGTCTAGAGAAACGGAGAGGACCTCTGTTAGCTACTTCTTCTTGGTAATGTTGACAGTCCTGGAAATTTCCTTGAATAAAGGTTCAAACTCGGGAAATCGCGCCTTACTGGCTGCGAAAGTTATGTTGTAGGCTTTCGAATCCTGGAGAAAGATTATGCACATTTCTGTTGCAACAATTTTGCGCAGATCGTTGAGGTAGATGAGTTCACAGTCACTCTACCGTTCGTCGTTAATCGAGTTTGTGCCAGTTGGTGCTGCTGGTAAAGGGTGATGCGGCCAGTCAATAGGTCTTAGGAAAGCCGTAAGATTTCGAAGCGATTGTCGAAGAAAATTGTGTCGTCGGACTGAGAATAGTTCTGGTGTAGTCAGACCTACTCTATATACTGGATCACCGTTCTCGCACTTATGCGTTATGTGATTGTAGTTGAAAGTAAATTGTATATCGACATCTGGAGGGGCCCGATCAGGGAGCTTCAAAAAGGGAGCAGCGGCGCTGATAGCGTTGAGAGACGCTTTCTCCAGTTCTGCCGAGCCGCACGATTCGACTATCCGGAGATCCGACATTGAGCCGTCGGTATGAACTTTAAAGACACAAGTTACTCTTGCGGATGTTGAAGAGACCGGTGGCTGCCAGCGCATTCTGATTTTTCGCTGAGTGTCAGCCATGTATGGACCAAAGTCGACGTCCTGCTGTGCGCTGGCGGACAGAGAAAAAAACCTGTTCTCGATTGGTTTCCAATTTTCTGCTTGACCATTGTTTTTGACGATGTTTCCCTCAACATTTTTCTCTACAATGTCGTCGAGCAAATCAAAGGTGTAAACAATAGCAAAAGTCTTTTGACAAGGCGGTCGACGATTACGAAGCTCGGTCGACACGAATTGCATTGCCAAACGGTGCGCCGGCAACGTTGCCAGGCTCGGATCGCATTTGACACTCCAACGCCCATTATCGTAGAAAGCGACGATTTTAGGAAAGATCCAGTCGACATAATCTGGTTTGTCGCTTTGATGCCACCTGACTCTGAGGCTCTCAGCCGTGTCCTTCAGGAATCGATGCATTGATCCGAGCTCTTCTGTCCCGAACGGTTCACAGACACAAGCCGCAGGCTGTTCCAATTCGGCGGAGAATGCGTCGCCGAATGATTGCGCACGACTCTCACGACAGGTTGTATGTGTAAACAGGGTTACAAAACAAAGACAGATGCTCGCGAATTTGAACATATAGATTGATGTTCTGACAGGCAGTTTAGAGGGATAGTAAGGCAAGGATCGCTAGAGTATGTCGAAAGACTGGATAGCGCTACCTTGATTCGGATGGATTGTTCCCAGGGAAAATCCTCTTGTGATGCGAAATCCAGGTGAGGTTGGCATCAAAACCGCATAACCAGCATTAGAATGGTCTTGCTTCTTCCCACGTTCCTTGAGTGAGAGCGAAGCCTCCATGGCAAACACGATCGCGCTGGCTGCCTCCGATGGCTTGTAGTGCGGGTCTGGCTGGTTCCACTATTCAGCCTACCACATAGTTCGCAGAGAGCAGCTTATTGCTAGTCTTTCTCCGGTGATAAGACATCCAAATAGCGCTGAG
>CAZISK010000184.1:0-10860 GCA_964541355.1 uncultured Candidatus Obscuribacterales bacterium | reverse complement strand
CAAGGATTTGATTGTCGATCTGGCGCAGGATGCCATCAAATTCCTCAATCGGCGAAGACAAGAACACTACGAGTTGAGCAAAGTAGAAGTGATGCTTTCCAAAGCTGCTCAACAGCTTATCGATCGCGTCTTCAACACACTTCTATCATTTTCGACCGAGTTGAACTCCGTTCTTGGTTTGAGCGAATTGTTCATCACTGCGACAGAACCCGAGGTCAAGAAGCGGGGCAATTCGAGCGAGACGTCGATTGCGCTTTATATTCAAGCGCATCTATCGACAAGCTTGTTTCGCCTGGTAATAGAAGGTAGACAGGAACATATCTGTTTCTATCTAATACCGGCCGACAACATCATGGCGATCCACGACCTGGCTCGACAATACGAACCGGTTACAGCTTGGGAGGCGCAACTTGCACCTCAGAATCATGTCTATTGGCTGTCCCCAGCTGGCGTGCTGACGGAAGAGATGATCGACGTCGCCTGTGCCGAATTGCTCCGCCACTTGATCGAGACAACCCAGGAATCTATCGTACCAGGCAGCATGGCCTCCGTTGAGCGTGATTACAGAAGCTTCGACATGATGGAAGCTGATCCATGGATTTTGGAAGAGACTAACCAGAATGTCAGTGCGCAATTGGAGCCTACTGCCAAGTTGAATAAATCTGCGCCTTCCCTATCCTGCGCCGATGGGAAATGGAATTTTCTGGATCAGGTCGCACCAGTAGTAGTGTCAGACAAGTGCGCCAGTTCTCATATCTGTGAGCGCGGCTCCTTTTCTTTGACAGTATCCACCGGTAACGAGATAGACACTGAACAACGGGCAGTCGAGCTGTTTGGGAAAACGGAAGACAAACCGTTTACCCGTTCATGCGACGGAACTATAACCGACAGCGTACCCAGCTTGGCCAGCCTGTTTAAGGAATCAGGTGTCTTTACGACCGCGCCGGATGAAGTGCCCCAGCCCCAATTCAACTCCGAACCGAATGAATTCAAATCCCAACCGAACTGCGACGATACCAAACCCAGCTTCGATCTAACTTCTGCCTATTTCGAAGATGCAGCGCCCAAGAGAAAGGGAGGCGTATCGACTAAGCGTTCCAACCGCAAAGCCGCTGCCAAGAAAACAGGAAGAAATCAAGTAAATAAGCAAGCTGTCACCTCTCAATCAATCTTATAGAACTAAGTCGAGCAAGGATGAGCTAATCAACCAAAGTTTTCACCCTCAATACGAGCAACCACAATCAACCGGTACGAGCCCCGCAAGTCTCAGACCGGTTGTTTGTTTGGGTTTTGTGTAGGCTGTTTGGTTGTGTTGCTTGGAGCGCCAGGTCCCACCGGCATCGAGCCTGCTGGCGAACGCTCAAGTCGAGATTTTGTCTTCATCGGTTGGAGTGGTGCTGTCTTCTATCGACTCGTCTGATTCGCTCATCAGAAGCCGTTCGGCTTCGGTGTGCAACCTGGCACGATATGAGGAGATCAAATTCGGTCTCAATCTGCCTCGTCGCGCCAACGTATTGAGGCAGTCCCTTTGAGCCACTATAAGAGCTCGTTCTATCTGAATCCGCTCAATCTCATCTATGTCGACTCCATCCTCTTGAAGTTTAACGATTAAGGCTTCGGCGATCTCGATTTTATGCTCTGTAATTGCCACTTGCTCTTCGAAATGCTTCTGCTCGAGCTTACCCTGACTCAACAGTCCGCTTAGTTTTTCCAGCTCGTCATGGTAGCGCTGAATATCGTCGCGAATATAAAGATACTTCGATTGCACCGACTGCATACCGCGCACTTTCAAAAACTTAATCAATGGCTCAAAGGTTAGACCCTGCACCAGCAGCGTGAATAGCGCCACACCGAATGTAGTGACGATTAACGCTTCCCTCAGAGGAAAGGTGACCGGCAGACTCAGAGCCATGGCCATGCAGAGCGCGCCTCTCACCCCACCCCAGAATAGAAGGTGTCTCCATTTGAATGGAATAGGGTCCTTCTTCGAAGAGACGAATGGTGCCAGTCCATAAATGACGACCAGACGTCCGACCATGATTGCAAAAATCGCGACTCCGATGAACGGTGCATATTTGACGAGCAGGTCTATTTTGATCTGCATCCCCATGAGGAGGAAAACCAGCGATTCCGCGATGAATGCTGCATACTCCCAGAAAGAGTCCACAGCCAGTCGAGTCGATGCCGACATATACAGTTTGCTAGCAAAATTGCCCAACACCACTCCGGCAACCAGAACCGCCATCACTGACGAGGCATGAAGCTGTTCAGAGATCAGATAGGTACCGTAGGCGACGATAATTGTCAGGGTGATTTCGAGTAAGTGGTCGTCAAAGAACTTGGAAAGGTAGGATGCAGCGAAACCGACTACAGCACCTATAGCTGCGCCACCGAAGGTGACCAGCAAAAATTGAAGACCTAGATCTGAAGCGCTAAGTGCACCACCGGAGATGGCAGCTGCTAATACAATGCGGAACAATACAACAGCTGTTGCGTCGTTCAACAGGCTTTCGCCCTCGAGGATTGTGATCAGTCGCTTCTCTATGCCCATCCGTTTGAACAGAGCCAGGACTGAAATCGGGTCTGTCGCTGATATCATCGCGCCGAACAACAACGCAACCGTCAGATCTATTCCAGCCATGTAGTTGAGAACTGCGCCAACCACAGCCGTCGAAAGAACTACTCCGACCGTAGCGAAGGCGATCACCGGTTGAAAACATCTTTTCAGCATTCGAAGATCTAGGTTCCAAGACGCTTCAAAAAGCATGGAAGGAAGGAAGATCAGAAGTATCAGATCCGGCGTCATGACGACGGGCGGCAGGAGGTGGAAGATGCCTATATTGAGCCCGACCAACACCAGCGCGATCGAGTAAGGCAACCTTATCCATTTGACCGCGATCGCTACGCACGTTGAGACAAGCACGAGCACAAGAAAAATATTGAGATCGATACCTGGTGTCATTAACGTGATTGGTCCTGGATCAGGTTACAAGAAATCGTACATTCTCACCGAGATTCGCGCAAACCTACTTTATGTTACCCATGAGCTGCCGCACTTTTGGTACCAAAACCGTAAGCAGAACAGTTGCAATGATGGCTGCAATTGCCATCGAGGAAAACAGATTCGACATTGACGACACGTCGTTCTCGTTGAAAAATCCCCCAAGACTTCCAGCCAAGTAGTTTCCGAAAGCCGTGCTAAAGAACCAGGCTCCCATGGTCAGTCCGAGGAATTTGACTGGAGCAAGTTTGGTTACCGTGCTTAATCCGACCGGACTTAGGCAGAGCTCTCCAAGCACTTCGAAGAGATAGACTCCAATCAGCCACATCGGGCTGACTTTGCCTTGTGCCGCAAGAGCCGATGCAGGCACCATAATGGCGATGCCGATACCAAGAAGTAATAAGCCAATCGCGAACTTCGCAGGTGCTGATGGTTGGCGGTCCCCCAACTTGATCCAGAGAAATGAGAAGACCGGCGCGAAGATGATCACGAAGCTGGCCTGGAAAGTTTGCAACCAGCTTGAGGGGAAAGGCCAACCGAGGATTGTGGTATCCGTGCATTTGTCTGCGAAGATATTCAAGCTCGATCCGCCTTGCTCATAGATGGCCCAGAAGAGTATGTTGAAGACGAATAGCACACCGATTGCGCCGAGCCGCTTCCACTCCTCCTTAGTCAATGCCAATGACTCGAACTCTGCCTCTGCCTCTGACCCTGCTTGGCTGGTATCCTGTGGATCGGCTGCTTGTATTGCTTTCTTCGTAAGACCCGCAGTGCCGAGCTGTTTACCTTGAATCACGTAGTGCACGAGTCCGATGATCATCCCGACCCCGGCAGCGCCAAAGCCCCAGTGCCAACTCATATGCTCGGACATGCCTATGGTCGCGAGCCAGCGCTTGAACTCGACTCCTTGCGCGAGATATCCGCATACCAGCGGTGCCAACATCGCGCCGATATTGATCCCCATATAGAAGATGCTGAACCCTGCATCTCGCCTCGGGTCGCCTTCTTTGTAAAGCATGCCGAGCATCGAGCTGATGTTTGGCTTCAAAAGACCGGTTCCAAGCACGATCAGCACCATGCCTGCGTAAAACGTATGAATCGACGGAAATGCAATCGTGAAGTGTCCAAGTGCGATGATGATGCCGCCAATGAGTACTGCTTTCCTTGCGCCCAGAAAGCGGTCTGCTATGAAGCCGCCTGGCAGGGCACCAAGGTACACCGACATGGTGTAAATTCCATAGATTTGGCCGGCTTCTTTGTTGGGCATTCCGAGCCCACCTTCTCCGACGGCTGCCACCATATACAGTATTAGGATGGCTCGCATACCGTAGTAGCTGAATCGCTCCCACATTTCGGTGAAGAAGAGATTTACCAGCCCAATCGGGTGACCGACAAATGTTTTTTCACTCGGACCTGCTTGATCCATGGCGCCAGTTGCAGTCACGTTCATTCCCCTAACTTAACTATGTGATATCGCACTTGGTGTCTCGTACGCATTTGATGTCATATTGATTGAACAACTTTCTGTTTAACTCAAAAGCTTTCGGTTTGACATTGACATCGCCGGAAAAAGGATACCCGCGTAAATATTCCGACGGACGTTACTGTGCAGGGAAATGATTATGATGCCAAGAACAGTTGTATCCATTCCAATCCGTTGATACCTCGCGGCTAGACGCGAGGGCAGTTTATCACCTTGATTATAGGTGTGGCATGAGTTAGTCTCACCCATCCAGTGATTGGGTAAAATAGACGCTGGCAATTTGAGCGGCAATTTTATGCTGGAAAATGAAGTAGAAGGATTTGAGATACTCGATCATCCTGCCGATATGGGTTTTCGGTGTCGAGCGCATACCATGGAAGAGCTGTTCGCGCGCTGTGCGCTTGGTCTCACATCGGTGCTTATCGATCTTGATACTGTCGAATGCGAGATTGCCAGGGAGGTTGCGTTCGAGGGAGAGGAGCTGGACATTGTTCTCTACAATTGGCTCTCGGAGATTCTGTTCTTGTTCGATGCCGAGGGGTTGCTGTTTTCAAAAGTTGAAGTGATTAGTTCTATGACAACTTATTCAGTGTCGACCAGAATCGAGGCAACCTTACACGGACAGCAGTTTGATCGCATGCGACACGAGATCAAAACCTATGTTAAGGCGGTCACTCTCCATCAATTGAGAGTTGAACGAAAGGCTGACGAAATAGAGGCACAGGTTTTCCTGGACATCTAACGCGCTATCAATAGGAAGACTATTCTCGACGGAAAGGGAGCGATATGGCGAAGCTAAACTCAAAGACCAAGTGGGACAAAATTATTGAAGTCATAGACGACAATCGCTATTTGATTCCGAAGAGCTATAAGAAGGGAATGCGAGTAGACGCGCTTGTATACAGCAGTCCGGAGCTCATTGGTCACGTGGCCAAAGACCTGTCGCTCGAGCAAGCCGCGAATGTGGCGACGCTTCCAGGCGTTGTCGGCAGAACGTTATCAATGCCGGATATGCATCAGGGCTATGGCTTTCCCATTGGTGGCGTAGCTGCTATGGATCCGGCTGACGGAGTGGTCTCGCCTGGTGGTGTCGGATTTGATATCAATTGCGGTGTGCGCTTGATGTCCAGTCCGTTCACATTGACCGAGATTGAGTCGAAGCTCGAAGATCTGATGACCGCTCTCTTTAAGGCTGTCCCTACCGGGGCAGGAAAAGACGGTCGTATCAACCTCACCAATCAACAGATGGATTCGATTCTGGAGACCGGCTCTAACTGGGCGATTCGTGAAGGTTTTGGGGGAAAACTAGATCTCGATCATACCGAGGACGGTGGCTGTCTGGACAGTGCTATTCCTGAGGAGGTTAGCGATCGTTCTAAAAAACGAGGCGCTGGTCAACTGGGTACTCTTGGCTCTGGCAATCACTTTTTGGAAGTTGATGTCGTAGAGCAGATTTTCGATCGTGAGGCGGCCGAGACGTTCGGCCTCTTCGACCGCCAGATCTGCTTCATGGTGCATTGTGGCTCGCGCGGGCTCGGGCACCAGGTTTGCACGGATTTTGTCTCGACGATGAAACCTGTAATGAACAGATTTTCCATTGAGGTTCCAGATCGAGAGCTCGCGTGTTGCCCGATCAATTCTCCAGAAGGGCTGAGCTATCTCGGCGCTATGGCGGCTTCTGCCAATTTCGCCTTCGCCAACAGGCAGTGCATAACTCATTGGATTCGACAGGTTGTCCGAAAGATGTTCGGTCGAGATATCGAAATTCCGCTAGTCTACGATGTCGCGCACAACATGGCTAAGTTCGAGAATCATGTCGTAGATGGTAAGACGATGAATGTCCTCGTTCACCGCAAAGGTGCAACCAGGGCATTCCCGGGCGGTCGTCCGGAGCTCGCGGAGATATTTCAGAAGACTGGACAACCGGTCATCATCCCGGGCGACATGGGCACTGCCTCGTACGTTCTGGTTGGAACGGAGCACGCACTCAAGGAGTCATTCGGCAGCGTCTGCCATGGCGCCGGACGCTTGATGAGTCGCACGCAGGCGCGGCAAGGGCGGCAATCAAAAGATGTAGTCGCAGCTCTGAAAGCACGCGGAGTGATCGCCAAAGCTTCAACTAGAGAAGGTCTGACAGAGGAGGTACCGGAAGCGTACAAGCCTATAGACGAGGTCATCAAGGCGGTAAAAGATGCTGGTCTTGCACGACCTGTGGCTCGGCTTCGCCCGGTTGGAGTAGTGAAGGGTTAGGAAGAGCGTGTGTGATGAGTCAACCTGCAGATTTAAGAGATGATCCACTGTGGTTCAAAGATGTGATCGTTTATCAGCTACATGTCAAAACGTTTTTTGACAGTAATGCTGATGGCTACGGAGACTTTGCCGGATTGATCGAAAAGCTCGATTACATTGAGAAGCTTGGCGTGAACTGTCTCTGGCTGTTGCCGTTTTATCCTTCTCCGCTTAGAGATGACGTCTATGACATCAAGGATTATGTCAGTATCAATCCGCTCTATGGCAGTCTGCAGGACGCCAAGAATTTCATAAGAGAAGCGCACAGGCGTGGTATCAAAGTGATTACGTTGATGGTCAATCAGACTTCTGACCGACATGAATGGTTTCAACGGGCGTGTCTAGCTCCTTCTGGAACCAATGAGCGCGACTATTGTGTGTGGAGCGATTCTGACCAGCTATTCGACGACGCGCGTATTATTTTCGTCGACACCGAGTCTTCTAATTGGACCTGGGACCCGCAAGCCAAACAATACTATTGGCACCGCTTTTTCCATCATCAGCCGGATCTCAACGTTGACAAGCCAAATGTGACGGAAGCGGTATTGAATGTGATGCGCTTCTGGCTAGACATCGGGGTTGATGGATTTCGCCGGGATGCCAATCCTTACTTGATCGAGAAAGAAGGGACAAATTGTGAAAACCTCCCTGAGACCGAGGTATCGAGGTTCAAAGGAACTACTCCGATCGAGATGTTCGGAATCGAAGCTTTCCATACTGTTACCGATCAACCATATGTGGTGACATTCGGACCACACGGATTTTACTGGCTGTTGTTCAAGAAGGATTAGTGATTCCTAATGCCGAAGGTCGATGCTACGGAGACCCTACTTGTTGGTGCGCCTCCGAGCAAGGTCTACAAAGTGCTTGCCGATCCCGAGCATCACCGGCACATTTTGCCGGAAGCCTTCGTTCACTTCGAAGCGAAAGCGGATGATGTGATCGAGTACGCGATAAAAACTGGCGCCGCCAAACGCACATTTACTGCGCGGACGGAGACGACGATTCCCGATCAGCTATTTCGCGAGATCGATTTGAAAACGGGAATCGTCACGGAGTTCCTATTAGACCCGCACCCGCAAGGAACCCTGGTTACGATTTCGACTGTCTACGAAGCAAAGAGCGATCTGTCGGGACTGATCGAAGCGCTGTTCGTCCCGCCTTTTCTTCGCCGCTTATTTCGCGAAGAGTTGGTCAAATTGGGTCGATATGTTTTATTGGTTGAATAGCGGTTTTTGTTATAAATAAAGCGATATGCGTGGTGCCTTGATGTAATATGCTGTGACGGTGTTTTTCAAGACTGAAAAACTGGCACTCATAGGGTACACTGTGCGTGCAAACATGGTCTGACGATGAAACTGTTTCAAAAGGGCGTTCTCCTCATAGCTATTCCGATTGTCGGACAGTTTGCCTTTGTGTTGTTTCTAATTGGTGCGCATCGTGCTTCTGAAGAGCTGGCCTGGAAGGATATGCATTTCCGAACCCAGACGCAGGAGCTGATGAGCATATCCATCTTGACCTACAAAGCGATCGGTGGATTGTCGGTTTATGGAATGGGTAATCAGACTGGGTCTCTTCAAACGTTTGATAGACAGTATGAGCAACTGCAACGTAAGGTCGAAATGCTTTCGCTGATGGACAGGGCGAATCCGAGTGAGACGTCGCGCCAGGCCAGGACGATTCTCAAGCGAGTGCTGACCAGCCTTTATGCCGTGAGGCAGTCGATATCTTTGAAGTCCGCCGGCTCTGGGCCGTCTCTAGTTTTAATCGTCAGTGAACTTAGAAAAGAGGTCGAGGATCTTTTGACCATTCTCGAAAAGCTAATTGCTGAGCGCGTGGGAGAAAGTCTGACCGATACGCAGCAGTTGGAGCGCTCGCGCTGGATCTTTCTTGTCAGCATAGTCGCCGGTTTTTCCATTAACATGCTCGTTGCCGGAGTTTTGTTGTTGGTTTATGCCAGAGATTTTGCCAAACGCTTCAACATACTTGTAGATAACACTCGTCGCGTGCCCCAGGGGGTGTCGTTGAACAAGCGCATTGATGGAAAAGACGAGCTTGCTGATCTTGACAGGACATTCCACGAGATGAACCAGTCGCTCAAAGCTGCCGAGGCGCGCAAGCAGCAATTGATGAATATGGTCAGTCACGACATCAGAGGACCGCTTACCTCAGTGCAGATCACGCTCGAGATACTTTTGAATCGCACAATCACCCAGGTTTCCGACAGTGTTCATAGAAGACTAAATGATATGGATAAACTTGTTCAGCGTCTTTCGCGAATGGTTAGCGATGTCCTGGACTTCGATAAGCTCAAAGTTGGAAAACTGGATCTGACCCTGGATATGGTATCAGTTCGTGACGTCATCGACGATTGCGTTAATGAAGTTCTTCCAATCTTGACGAAGCAAGATATTAAAATAGACGTTGCCGGTGGTGACCATCGAGTCGTTGCCGATCGCGAACGATTACCCCAAATAATGATCAATCTTATAACTAACGCTGCCAAGTTCACACCGGCTGGCTCGACGATCGGAATCTATACGGTTCCTGTTGCGGAGTCGGGCGCCGGCAGGGATGAGATGCTCAAAATTGCGATCAGAGACGAGGGGCCTGGTGTGCCTGAGATTTATCGTGAGACTATATTTTTACCGTTCGAGCAGGTCCCTGATGATAAGCGTCCTAAGGCCGGCTCTAGCGGTTTGGGACTGCCCATATGTAAGATGTTGGTTGAACTACATGGAGGAAAAATCGGTGTTGATGTTCCTTCGTCTGGTGGTAGCATTTTCTGGTTCACACTGCCGTTAGCTGTGGTCGATGAGCTTTAGGGCTTAGTGAGGTGATTGTGGCGAAAATTCTTATTATAGAGGACGATCTAGATACACTCGAGTCTTTGAAGGTGTTGTTGAAAGCAGAGCGTCATTCGGTAGACTGCGTTACCAGTGCCGATGAGGCGATCGATTTTGTTCGCACATATCAATACGATGTGTTTATTGTCGACTGGGAAATGCCTGGCATGACCGGTCTTGAGTTCATCCGCCGCTACCGAGAGAAGGGTGGCTCGACGCCGGTGATCATGCTCACTGGAAAAAGCGCGACTGATGAGAAGGTATCAGGACTTGATTCCGGTGCCGACTACTATCTGACGAAACCGTTCGAAGGAAAAGCATTGCTTTCATTTGTCCGAGCGAGCATGCGAAGATCTCCGGAGATTGAAAGTGAGATCATCAAACTTGGAAATCTTCAATTGCGCCCGTCTTCTTGCGAGTCCTCATGCGAAGGTAGAAGCGTCGCTCTGTCTCAGAAGGAGGCGGCGGTGCTAAGACTCTTTATGCAAAATCCGGAGCGAATTATTACCCATCAGGAGATTGAACATGCAGGTTGGTCGGGCTCTGATGTCTCATCGGGCACGGTGCGGGTATTCCTGACAGCTCTGCGAGAAAAGCTCCAATCGATCGGAGCCGACACCAAAATTCTCAGCGTACGCGGATACGGCTATCGAGTGGGGTGATGGTCAGGGTCTGGGTCTTCGAGTCAATGTGGACAGATGCCCATTGAATGTTCCGGTTCGAGATAAACGGGCACCAGCGAGCGCCTAAAATTCTTTACTCAACTTTCCTGTCTTCACGTTAACATGGTACCAATTGAAAGTTGCGGTGTGACCGGAGTCGTCACCATCTGGTACGTATTGATAGACATGAATAATGTAGTCGCCATCTTCTAGCCTATCGAATTCAACGAATGAACTCGATCCTTTCATGCCGGACTTCGTAGTTAGTGCGACGAATTTCTTTACTTCCGGCTCTGCGCTGACGATAGCGACGGCTTCGGCTTGGGACTTCACCGGACCGTATTTTCGCTTTGCGATTTTGGATCTCTTCGCGCTGGAGTTTGGAGACTTCGCCGAACTCTTCTTGGTTGAATTACTTTTCGAGTCGCCAGATGATGGTTCTGCCTGAGCCGAAGCCATCGAGCAGGTAAGCAAGAAACTCAAGAGTAGTAACTTATACATGATCATGCACTACAGCAGTTCGCTCAGAGCCTTGAAATAGATCAGTCTTGTTGTTTTTCGGCAGTAGTGTTCGTCTCG
>CAZISK010000183.1:0-11003 GCA_964541355.1 uncultured Candidatus Obscuribacterales bacterium | reverse complement strand
CTGGAAGGGACGAGCTCATCTCGTGCGTACTGAAATAATTCTTTATTGAAAAACATCGCCTCAAGCAATTGGCGGCGATGTCAGTAGCCTAGAATCACTACTGTTCCAGATTTTGGAGTCCTTAGGAGTACGTAGCTTGTGAGCGGTGTGCTAAATAAATTCCTGAGTAACGAGGAAGGGAGCGCCAGCCGTAACTTCCAGCTGTCGGCCATGTTGTGGTCGCTGTTTGGTATGGGTGCGGGTGTGTTCGCGTCGATGGAGTTCTACAATCCCGACCTCGTTCACAATATCCCTCAATTTTCGATGCCGCACTTGAGAATGTGGCACGTCAATGCGGTCACCATCGGATGGCTGTCAATGGGATACATCGGTGCCGTGTTTCACATGGTGCCGACACTCTGTAAAAACAAACTTTTTTCCGAGCGGCTTGGCAACTTTACGATGTGGGCCTGGAATCTTTTGATGGTAGGGGCGATCTGCACCCTGCTCAACGGCAACACGGAGGGTCGCGAGTACGCGGAATTGGGAGCGGTCCTCGACTGTATGGCGGCGGTAGCGCTATGTACCGTCACATTCAATGTCCTCATGACGGTGGCTCACAGAAGGGTGAAAAAGCTCTACGTGAGCCTCTGGTATTTCTTGGGGTCGCTTTTCTGGTTCCCGCTCGTATATATCATCGGTCAACGTACATTCGTATTCCTGCCCGGCCTTAACGATGCGATCATCGGTTGGTTTTACGGACACAACATCTTAGGTATGTGGTTCACGACCATCGGCGTCGGCATCATGTATTACCTGTTGCCTCGTATGACTCAGGCTCCGTTGTATAGCCACGGTCTTTCCATGTTGGGCTTCTGGGGAATCGCATTGTTTTATGCGCCGACAGGTACCCACCATATTCTGCAATCGCCGGTGCCGGAATGGCTCAAGGCTATCGCCATAATCTCGTCGATCTTCTTGCTCGTTCCGGTATTGACCGTGCTGACCAACTTCTTCATGACTATGAAGGGCAAGTGGGGTCAAGGCGCTGATGATCTGCCGTTGCGTTTTGCGATGACTTCGGCGTTGTTCTATTTGATGACCTGCTTGCAAGGTCCGTTCCAGGCGACACGCTGGATCAACTGGTACCTGCACTTCACGCAATGGGTTGTTGGACACGCTCATGCAGCCTTGCTCGGCGCGTTCTCATTCATTTTGACCTCGGCCATCTATTACGCCTTGCCAAGAGTGACAGGGCGGGAATGGCACAGCCAGGGTCTTATGCGCATGCACTACTGGCTCAAGTTCATTGGCTTCTTGATCATGTATTTCTCGCTCACCGTTGCTGGACTGGTGCAGTCCGCCGGTTGGGCTATGGGCATCCCGGTGGATCAATGGGCGAATACGCTGTATCCGTACTGGTTCGTCAGAGCCATAAGCGGCGTCATGATTGTGACTGGACAGGCGATATTCTGCTACAACGCCTTCCGCTCGCTCTATACACCCAAGCCGGTCGCGGTCACAGCTAAAACACGGGAGGTCAAAGTCTAATGAACGGCTACGGCTACCGCCTTGGTGCCATCGGTATCATCTCCACGTTTTTCATCATCATCTTCTCAACCGTATTGATGCCGATGGTGTTGTTCAGACCGGATCCGACGGTAACCCGCAACGATTACGATGCGGAGAGCAAAATAGGCGACCCTCGTAGAGGAAGACGGATCTACATAAGAGAAGGCTGTTTCTACTGCCATACTCAATTTACTCGTTTGCAAGATCGTGAATATGGACCGCTCGTCAAAGCCGGCGACTATGTTTATGAGACCCCACACCAGTTAGGTACAGCTCGTACCGGTCCGGACCTTACTAACGAAGGCGGAAAATTTCCTTCGGAATGGCAGAAAGCCCACTTGATTCAACCGCGTGCTGTAAAGCCCGGTTCCATCATGCCGAGCTTCAGCTATCTCAATGATCGGGATATGAACGACCTGGTGGCTTATCTGCAGACGCTCGGTAACAAGCGTACAGTGCACGAATATGTGTCGGCTCCGGATGAATATCAAGTGACGACACCGGTTGGCTTTGCTCTTCACGAGCGCAAGCACGTCGACACCAATTCCGACGCGGCAGCTAATGCCGGACGCGGTATCTACACCCAGAACTGCGCTGCCTGCCACGGGCTCGAAGCCCGAGGCAACGGACCGAACTCGATTTCGCTCACCAAGAAGCCTGCTAACTTCACCAGACCGTTCTACAAACAGTACTCTGATGAAATGTGGTTCTATCGGGTCAGCGAAGGCGTCGTCGGCACTCGTATGCCGCGCTTCAACCTGATCCTCACCGAAGAAGAGCGCTGGTACCTCGTCGCTTACCTCAAGACCCTGCCCAAAGAGGTCGAAGAGACCGTTAACAAGCTCGATCAGCTTGATAAAGTCGATCAAATCCGCCTGCCGAAACTGTCCGAACAGCAGTATGAGCCGCATTCAGGAGGAGATCACTAATGTGTCCTAACTGTATTCTCAATCAAGCACCACTCGATGCAGGACTATACGTTGCATTCGGAGTGTGCGGGATCTTCTTTATCGTCGGAATAGTCGCCATGTGGTGGGCTTTCGGCAACGGAGAGTTCGAGGATATCGAGTCCTCCAAATTCGAGATGCTCGATGATGGAGAAGACAACACACTCGCGCAACGCGCTCGGGAAGCGGTAGAACGCGCCCGAACCGTCAAGACTGTCAAATCTTAGTTGGAACATGGCGAAAAGATAGGGTGAGTTTATGGCAAAAGAAAATCCCAACGAGCAACCAGCTGAAGAGCACTACGAGGTAGTCTCGGAGTATCGTATCGGTGAAGGTCCACCGCCACCATTCCTGGTGGTCTGTTTCGTGCTGATATTCATTTATGCCGCCGTATCCTGGATTCCATTTTTCAATTACTGATCGAATGATTCGTGTTTGGTATCACATGTAAAGTTGACGAAGAAAAATGCCTCTTACCTCCCAAATTAAAAGAATAGCCGGCAAGTTCAATCTCTTGACCTTTGCCCTGCTTACTATTCCAGTCGCGGTCGCGATGACGGCTTGCACAACGCCGGTCAACCTTTCTGCTAAAGAAGAGAAAATCGGCAGCAAAGAGTTGACCATGGGCAAGGGCGTCGTTCTCTTTCCTGATTCCGGTGCGCCATCTGTCGCGGATGGCGGCGTTTATTGGAAGCAAAACAACTGCGCGCAGTGCCACGGCGAAGACGGCAAAGGCGTAAGCGGGCAGTGTGATGTCGACTTGACCAATATCGAGTGGATGCGCAAACGCAAGCCGGTCGATCAATTTAAAGTGCTGACTTTTGGTGAAGGCATCGAGTACGTTCAACCGGTCACATCTGCTCTTGGAAGCGCTGAAGGTAATCGCCTGGAGATGGAAGAAGAGAGAGGAAAAGGTCGCGCCATCAAACACGATGCCTACCTGGAAAAACTGAACAACAGACAACGTTGGGATCTGATCTTCTACTCGAGATCGCTTGCTGCGCCGCTCTTACCAGCTGAAGAACGTCTTGCTATGAAGGCGGTATTCGGCGCCAATTGCGCTGTCTGCCATGGTAGCCGTGGCGCAGGTGACGGACAGCTCAACAAAGGGCTTGTCTTGCAACCGGCTCCAGCTAACTTCACGCAATACGATCGATTCTACGATCGAACCGATGAGCAAATCTGGGATCACATCGCTCACGGTATCAAATGGGAAGGTATGCCGAACTTTCTGGGCAAGCAGGATCGCGGCAACAAGGTCACCTTTGATGCGGACTATATCTGGCATCTGGTGCAGTATGTCAGGAATTTTCACGAAGACGGCGAGTATGCACTTGAAGATCCGAAAAAGGCTATGCTGAACACAGAGGGCGACAGGACAGTTTCTAGCAAAGTAAATGAGACCGTCCATGCCAAGACCCAGATCGCCAACAAAATCGTCGGTAGAGATCATTCTCTTCAATAGAAGGTAACCGCCATGACAGATGGAGTAAAAAGAAGAACGGTATTAAAGACGGTGGCCGCCATACCACTAGCTTTGACCTTTGGACTTCTAGCCTCACCATTCTTGCGCTTTTTGCGCCCAACGCTAAAACCACTCGATATTCTCGGCAAATCGGATCAACCATTGGCTGAGCCTCCGGTTCCGACATTTACCGATAAGGATTTCCCGGATCCGTGGACCTGTATCAACTTTACGTTCAACCAGAAATACATTGAGTACAATCCCGAGCTCAAAGAAGTTCGAACCATCCCTGGTTTCATCGTCAAACTTCCCAACGGCGATGTGGTCGCGTACAGCCGCATCTGCCCTCACCTGGGCTGCATTTTTAACTTCGTCAAAGATCCGGAAGAGTGTTTGAAAGGCTATAACTTCAAGCCGCAGGGTCCGGTATTTGCTTGCCCCTGTCACCTCTCCGTGTATGACATCGCGCAGGGCGGCAAGGTGGTCAGCGGACCGGCTCCGCGTCCGCCAAGAAAGTTCCAGCTCAAAACAGAAAATGGACAGATTCAGGTTACATCGTTGGAGGCCGGTTCGATTGCATGAGCAGTAGCACGATCAACAAATCCGGATCAGGCAACAAGGCGTGGGGAGCGGTTACCAACCTTGTCGACTATCTCGGCACACGATTCAAAAACATCGATATCTTCGATGAGCACCATCAACTGGAAGCGAAGACCAATCCGTTCTACGCTCTGGGACCGATCTTCTATCTGGTCTGGTTCTTGACGATGGCGACCGGATTGATTCTTATCATGTGGTACGTGCCATCGAAGGCGGCGGCCTATGACTCGATATATGCAATTCAATGGCATGTGCCGTTCGGCAATATCATTCGTGGTGTACACAAGTACGGCGCCGATGCCATGATTATCGCGGCCACCATGCGCGTTTTTCGAATGTTTATCAATGCGGACTATAAGCCCAGCAAAGAGTTCAACATAGCCATCGGTCTTGTCACGCTGTTGCTCTCGATGTATTCCGGTCTGACCGGATATTTGCTTATTTGGAACCAGCGCGCATTTTGGGCTACCAAAGTGTTCGCCACCTTCCCGACGTATATGGATCAATTTCCAGTCATGGGAGATTACTACGAGCCTCTGGTCAAATCTTTGCACCTGGGCTGGAATACAGCTGAGGTGTTGTTGGGAGCTGGTGGAGCCATCACTCAGGAGACCATCACTCGATTCTTCTCGCTGCACCTGGCATTCTCTCTTATTCCACTGATCCTGGTCGAAATCTATTTCTACAACAACAACTATGTGCGCATGCCTCTCAACTGGATCAAGCGCACAGTCATCACGTTGATGCTCGTAATCACGGCCATCATTCTTCCTGCTGCCCAGGGACGCCGTTCCGACCCGGATGTGACGCCGCTTCCGATTTTGTCCGACTGGTACTTCCTCGGGCTTTACCAGATGTACAAATACCTGGAGCCGGTTGTGGCAACCGAGATCACCATGGTTATTCCGATTAGCGTTGTCCTGTTGCCGTTCATCGATACATGGTTAACCGGACCCGAGAAGAACATCATGAAACGCCCGTTCATCTTGATGATGACGATCATGGGTGGTTTTTCCTGGATTATTTTCTCCTATCTGATCATCATCAACGTCGCCAACATTCATAACGATCCGCCCTTCTGGCGCTCGGCTTCGTATCTCGCCATTGACGTCGGCATTCTCTGGCAACTTGTTCTCATCTTCAAATCGAAAGATGCAAAAGAATGGGCCAAGGGCATCAGACCTTCAATTTTGATGGCGATCATTGCTGGAGTTCAGACATTCTGGGCCTGGTGCTACTACTACATGGCCAGAACGGAAATGTTCCTGTCGCCCTTGTCTCAAGCGTTCACCTACGGTATTTTCCGCGGCTTCTGGGTCAACGATGCTCAGAATCTCGAAGATCTCACTCGTACCCTCGTACCGAAAGGCACGGAGATGCCGTACAACACCGACTTCGTCGTTGCTGTCAATAGTTGGGTCGGCAAGATTCCAGAGGGCGCCACGGCATTGCAGCAGTTGGAAGAGTTGAAGACTCACAGCTCTGCGATAGATTGGCTCTTCCAGATAATCCCGACATTCAACCCGGATCAGCCTACTTATAAGGGCGCAATCGACTTCATGATCTCCAACAAGTGGGCCTGGGACTACGTCACGTTCTTCGACAGAATGAATCTGGGCGATAAGAGTCCGGCTCCCTTCGCCGTCTATCCGATGAATGTTCCGGAAGTGGATTGGTGGTGGATGATTGGTGGTGCCATCACGATGGTAGTAGCAATAGCGGTAGCGATTATCTGTAAGCAAAAATCCAACCAACCACCTGCTGATATCCCCCAAAGCAAATAGAGCCCTTAAGAGGAATGACTGAGGCGTTCAAGAACCGATGGTAGAGAAAAAGACAATTTGTGGCGATCCGAACTGTGGTACCGATCATGGTGTCACAACGGTGACCGTCGCGACTGTCGGCAAATCACCTGCCAAGGTCAAGTTCGTCTACAAGCTGATCAATTTCAGCTGTGCCGTCGTAGCGCTCTCCTGGTTTTTCGAAGGCTGGCGCAAGATCAACGAGAGTCCTACTCTGCCTCATTTCGGAATTCTTCTTGCGGGTTCTCTCCTCACCCTGGTTTTCCTGGGTGTCCATGGCTACTGGGTTTATGTAGAGGAAAAATTGAAAGGCAATTTGAAGAAGCGGGTCGATTTGTTCGAGAGAATCTACGCTTTACAGTGCAACAGAGTTGATGTTACCGAGAAGGGAGATAATTAAGCCGTGGGTCGTGTGTTTATTATTGTCGTTGCACTTGTGGGTTGTTTGTACTGCACCTTGGCCTTACCCTGGGCGGAGCTCGATATGGACCACACGGCAGTGCCGCATACATTGAAGCTGTTGCATATGGAGAAATTCGCCGAGATCTTGGGTAGCACTTATGGCTCACAAAAGTCTGCTCATAGCTCCAGCCTGAAGAAAAAGAAGGCAGAAGGCAAGCACGGCGAGTACGTCTACTCGTTATACATCGGTATAGCTCTAGTGGCAGCGGCCATTGCAATTATCGCTGCTGGTGCCGATGAGAAGGAGAGCGAGAAGTTGTTGTTGCCGCAAAAGAAGTAATCAGTCACTGGTGATCCGAAGCAGTAATTTTTGAGGAGCAGGGAGCCAAGAAAAATGGAAACGAGCATGTTGAATAAGTTCTTTCTCGTAATCGAAGACTTTTTGAACAAGGTCGCGACGAGCAAATACAATGTGCTCTACTACCACGGCGCCTTGCCGCAGTTCATCATGTACGTCCTCTTTATTAGTGGACTTCTTTTATTCGCTTACTATGTGCCCACCATCGATAACGCTTACTTCTCGAAGAACCTGGTCAATGCATTTACATCCGTCGATTACATAACCAACTCGATTCCATTTGGCGCCGTAGTCAGAGCCATCCACAGATATGCTGGTGATGCGATGGTTATTGCCATCTTTATTCACATGATCCGCGTCTGGTTCACCGATCGCTACAGGCAGTATCGCTGGGTACAGTGGGAATCAGGCATCGTCCTACTTCTCATGGTTATGTTCATCGGCCAGACCGGCTATTACCTGATCTGGGACGAGCGCTCGTTGCTGCTCACCAGAATGACGGTGTCTGCGCTCGAGGGTGTGCCGTTGATTGGCGAAGGCATGCGCGACTGGTTCCTCAACGGTCGTGCTATCAGCAACCTTACCCTTTCCAACTTTCTGTTCATCCACATCGGTCTTTCCTTCTCGCTACTTTTTGCGCTCTGGATTCACTATGTGCGCATGACCAGACCCGTGATAACGCCGCCACCGGCAGTGAATTACTTCCTTTTGATGGCTATCCTGGTTGTCGTTTATTTCTTCCCCATTACTGAGACCAAGATGGCGAGTCTCAATTCTCAGCCCATGGGAATGGACATCGACATGTTCTTCCTGTGGCCATACAGCATTCTAGGCGCCACCGGAGTGGGACCGTTCTGGTTCATCATGCTGGTATTGACGCTCGTCTTGTGCTTGATTCCATGGCTTCTGGTCAAGAACAAACCGATCGAGGCTGCAGAGGTCGTTAACACCAAATGCACCGGCTGCTCGCTATGCTTCAAGGATTGCCCATATCAAGCAATCGAGATGGTGCCGGCGCCTGCAGGCTCGCGATTCAAGCTGCTTGCTACGGTCAAGTCCTACCGTTGTTCTTCCTGTGGTGTCTGTGTCGGGGCCTGCGCTTTCGACGCCATCGACCTGCCCAATTTGCTGGACACCGATGTGACCGAGCAAATCAAAGAGCTGGCCAAAGCTCAAAATGTTTCCTAGCACCATCCCTGGTGACAACCGCGGAGTCCAAATCAAGACAAGGTAAATCGAAATGGCTGAAGAGAAGACAGTAATAACGCTAATGTGCGAGAGAGCCGCCGACGTTAACGACCTCGTCGACAAGAACAACGAAGTGCAGTCGGTGCCCGGTCTCAAAGTCGTGAAGCTGCCGTGCTCTGGCATGATTCAACCACTCATGATTGAAGCTGCGATGAAGGCCGGCGCTTCCGGCGTGATCGTTTGCGGTTGTCAGATTGGTGATTGTTATTACCGCGAAGGCAATCGCATGATTCGCGAGCGTCTTCTCGGAGACCGTCCGCCTACATTGAAGAAGACGGTGGACAAACGCAGGGTGATGGCGCTCTGGCTCTCGAGACGCCAGAAGAGCAAATTCGAATCGGAAGCTAAAGAGTTCGTCGCCTACGTCAATAAGCTAGAGCCCGCCGCTGAAGCTCCTAAGCCCGCAGCCGCGGCTCCGGCTGCCAAAACCGGTGCGGATAACGCAGCCGCTGCAAAGGCGAAAGCCGAGGCTGCTCCTACAGCTAAAGAAGCAGAAAAGGCGAAAGAGGCAACTGCTGCTCAGGCTGCTCCGGAGAAAGCTGTCGAGGCAAAAGCCGAAGTGAAGGAACAGATTGATGCTGCGGCCGCAAAAGAGGCAAAGCCGCAAGCCGGTGCCACCGGCGCCGGTGCCGAAGCAAAACCGGAGGAGAAGGCTGCCGACACGGAGTCTTCAGAGAAGAAAGAGTCTTAGTTTGAACGGCTGTTTTTAATTACAAGGTTGCAATAGAGTATATGGCTGCTAAAGATCAAAAACTATCCGAGTTCCAATTAATCAACCGCTGGGTTTGGTTCTTTGCGCTCTACTTCTTCTTCATCATCCTGATCGCCATGTTCGGTCTGGTCGCAGAGTTTTAGAAGCCCGGTTTGAATCTGACCGAGTCACCGTTCGGCAAGAGTGACTTATTGTTGATACGGCTTTGCGCACCGCAGATATGCGGCTCGTACTTAGATATGTTCTTTTCGAGTTTGGTGAACGAATCATAGCCGATTCTCGTGTGGCTCGTGCCCAAGGTCAATGGTGGACTACGAGCTGATTTGCTTAAGCCAACCAAAATCGGCTGTAGCTTTTCCTCCACTTGCTTATTCGGCCTGTTGGCCGGTTCCGACATTTGTCGAGGAAACCGCTGTCACCGCTGGTGGTGCTGCTGTCGATTAGTCTTCGATGAATGCCACCACCCTAGCCGGTGCCGCACTGACTCCGACTAACTTAATGGGGAAGAATCCGACATTGAAACCAGTTGGGGGGAGGCTTTCCAGGTTGGTGAGTTGTTGGACGACGAAGAACTCTTTTTCGCGGTGAGCAAAATGCGCGTCCCAGATGTAGGATTTATCGCCAGTTCGTTTGTAATCGGCAATCATGACGTGGAATGGTCGGTCCCAACCGAGAGCATCGGTTCCACCCACCCTGGCACCCATGGAAGACAGCCACAGAGCCGATTCGCTAATCAGACCCGGATAGTTGTATCGAATCGGATCGTTGATGGCATATTTGTCATGATCGGTTCTAATCAAGATTGCCTCACCATCTGCAATGTCATGCCCAATCTTGTCAAGCGCGGTCTTCAAGTCATCAACGGTGATTGCGCTTCCGGTGCCTTTCTTGTGGGTCAGATCGAGGACGGTGGCCGGCATGAAGAGATCATCCAGATCGATTTGATCGATTGCCTTCGCCGGTTTTCCAGCACAAGTGCTTCCGTAGTGCAAAGGTGCGTCGACGTGCGTGCCCAGATGGCTTGAAATGACCAGGTTTTCCTCGGCCCAACCTTCCCCTTCAGGCAGATCGGACTTGGGACAGCCGAACAGTTCCATCATGACCTCGGCGCCTTTCTGGTTATCGACATATTCGATTTGCGGTCCAAGAATTCGAATAAGCGGTTTAATTAAATCAGGAAATGTCGACTCGTCAAGCGGTTTTAGTGCTCTGGTCAGGTCAACCAATCTTGTCATGATGACGCTCCTGTCAAAATTCGTTTGGACATTTTGGTGGCATTTCGGGTAATTTTAGAGATAGCGGATTACTCCCAGTGGGTTCGGTAGGAGAATGTTTCCAAAGTACTTCACATTGGAAGAAGCACGGTCCTTGTTACCCTCTGTTAGAGAGTTCTTGACCGTAGCCAACGTCGAGCTCGAAAGATTGGCAGAAGATCTGGTCGAAGCGAACGGACAGTTCGAGCGGCTGGAGCGTCAGATCACGAAGTCCAATATACTGCGCGTGGCTGCAACACCGGTCAGACAGAGCGATTTTGGAGTAGTGGGCGGATCTGGTTGGCTGGGCGCAAGCGATGAAGAGCAGCAGTCGTTTGAGAAATCCGCACACGAGCTTGCGAATCTTCAAGAGAACTACCTGATTCGATTGAATTACTGGCTCGACAAGATCAACGACTGCGGCGTTATTCTCAGAGATCTGCGCAGCGGTCTTCTGGACTTCCCGGCACGGCAGGGAGACTTCGAATACTTTCTGTGCTGGCGTCTGACGGATGATGACATCAGCCACTGGCATCTGATCAATGACGGCTTTATCGGCAGAAAGCCGCTCGCGGTGTTAATTGAGTACCTTTAGCTCTACAAGTGAAAATGAGGGAAGTCTACTACCTCTCCCCTCTCTCTCTTAAATCGATTCCCAAAGGTGC
>CAZISK010000182.1:0-11012 GCA_964541355.1 uncultured Candidatus Obscuribacterales bacterium | reverse complement strand
GTCCCCAGTGCCCTCCTTTTTGTCGCTTGCATCGTCGCTCTTTGCAGAGCAATGCAACGCACCATTATAGGCAGTCCGCTCGGATAAAGAGGCGCGGGTGCCGGCCAGGTATTCTGTAAGGAGGTTTGTGTAAGCTGTCTCTGAAGCATCGTCAAGGACGGATCGGGCGACGTTGTCAAAGGTTGCAAATGGGTTCATATCAGGCTCCAACTTCAATTCGCTTGGCGTCCTGAGGAATGCTCAGACCACCTCGAACAGCGCTGCATCTCACTTCGATCTAATAAGTAAGCCGATTAAAATCGCGACTCCAGCTGAAGCAAACAGTTCAGCACAGTGAGTTTCAGTCAGCTTTATCGTTTCTGCACCTTCGGACGCGGCAATTCACGCTCTTGACTTGCACAGCCTTTTGCAACGGTTAAGGCCGCAGTAGCTAGAACCGCACCTGAGATTACAAGAGCCACTGCTGCTCTACCTCGCCCACTTCGCTGTGATTTTCGTAACTCCTCAAGCATAAGGCGCTGTGATTCGCGCTGCAGCTCCGGGCCATTGACACCCTTAAGGTTGGCAACGGTTTTTTCGATGGCTTCCGCACCTTTTGCATCGCCAGCACTTCTCCGTCTCTTCGCCTCACCCTCCATCAATTCAATGTGACGTGGCTCAAGTTTCGCCAGAGTTGGCCGGACACTTGTCCTTTCACTCAAAGATCCATCTGGGTTTACCGAAGTTGTGGATCCAACTGTCTTGCCTGAGTTGGGCAGTTCTCGTGGAGGTCGCTTCGATCTTTGCGAAGAGTTGCCTGCAGATGTATCTGTACCATGCAAAATCGAGTCGCTTAAGGAACCGAGGGCGACATTCTCCGCTCCTGGTATACGTACTGCAGACCATAATTTGCCATTGCTTGTCTCAACTTCTCGAAGGAAGGAAAAAACCTCACCAGGATATAGACTACTTACATAATGACCGTTCACACCAGCAATGGGCTCCAAGGTAACCAGTTCTGCTTTCGTTTGAAATCTTCTGTTTTTGTACATTTCATACATCGTCGTTCCATTTGTATGGAATACGACACCGCCCTCTGTGAAGCCCAACACGGTCTTTTGTTGGCCTTTGTGCATTACAGTGTCGCCGACCTTAAGTGGACGCCTTCCCCCGGGACCGAGCCTGCGATCTCCATTTGCGCCGGCGGCGGTGTCCGCTCCAGCTGCGATGGAGCTAGCTTCAGAGCCGCCCTTTGCGCCGACGGGACCATCGGATTTTGCTGTGCTGCTGGAACTATCGGATTGTCCCTTTGCTCCGGTAGCTTCCGATCCTGTCGATCCATCCGCTTTCTCTGGATTAGCGCTGAAAGAAAAACTGCCATTACTGTTGCTGTTTATGATACCACCTACCATACCTTCAATTGACAGTGCAGGGAGTATCGCTTTTGAAGTGTCTGCTCTAATCGTCGCGTCATTCCAGTTAGTTCGCATCTCTTCTGCTGAAGGTACAAGAGACCAATCAACGGGATAATTCTCAGCCTTGCCGTCAGAGGAACGGTCGTGGAAAAGGTCTACCATCTATTGTGCCTCCACAATAAAACCAGTGCCCCAAGTTCAATTGTTTTGATCCTTATCGACAAGTGTTGAACGATTGTTGCTGGAATTGATCCAATTGATACTTCGCTGCGATTCGTCCTTTTCAAGGCTCTAGCGCGTTGTAATTGCATTCACCTCTATTCCTTTGCACAAATCTGCTCGGAGAATCTTGGTGTACGCAAATCCTGCATAGCAAACGACTGAAGGAAAGTGAGCTGCCGACCATACTGAAAAGGAATGTAAACTCGGCAGCGAGCAAACGTGAAACGTCTCATTGTTTGGAGAGCAGCAGCTCCTCCTCGTGATAGGCTTAATGTCGAAATATAGAGACTTTTGCCTGAGAGTTCTCCTACTGCGAAACAGCCTCCATGATTGGGAATAAATCAAATAGCCGGAGGTGCTCATGCGTCAATGCTCGTTTTGCGAATCTGAAATCTTGCATGTTTCTGGCTACGACGAAAGCGCTGGCGATCGCGGGGGCAATGCCAAAGAAGTCGATGAGTTTAAATGCGCTGGATGCAACCGTGAGTACTGCCACGTTTACTACGAGAGATTCAGTGGAGATACGCAGTATTGGGATATTAAGACGGACACTGGCTGGATGACATTGGAAGAAGATAGTTGGCCAGTACACCCTATTACGGTTCATGTGGAAGAACCTTGTGACTACGTTGGCAGAAGATTTCTGGACAAACAGTTGGACAAGTCTCAAGACTGGTGGAGCAGATTTTGGCAATCCTTTTTCCGCAGAGGATCGGGATGAGTGGATGTGGTCGTAATTGTGTCGGAACTGATAGAGGGTGGCGAATCTACAGCAAACGGCTCCAACTGTGGAAGCCCACTTCAATTTTGCTATGCGATACGGAAGCATAGAGCTATGCCAAGTGTTAAATGAGATGGTGAGTCGAAGTGGCTCACGACGCGTGTGCGTGTCTCTGCTTACGGAAACCAATTTCGTGGAGAGCTAGTCTTCACCCATTACTTCTGAGCCACCGTCAGCGCCTTCGGCCCGCGGAGGGCGAAGGGGTGGCGGATTTCTATGTGTCGGTCGACGAGGCGGAGGTCGGGAAGTCGCTTGAAGAGAGCCGTAATGGCGATCTGAGCTTCGGCGTCTGCCAGAGATGAGCCGAGGCAATGGTGGATGCCGTAGCCGTACGCCATGTGCTTCTTCGTGTCGCGCGTGATGTCGAAACGATCCGGATCCGGCCATTGTTCTGGATCGCGATTGGCAGAACCGATAAGCAGGACCATCATGTCGCCTTTCTTTATGCGGGTGCCCTCGAGTTGCATGTCGTCGCCGGCGAGGCGTCGCACCACTTGAACCGGACTTTCGTAGCGAAGGACTTCGCCGATTGCGCCGGAGATCAGCTCTGGTTTGCTCTTCAAAAGCGCGAGTTGTTCTGGGTGTTGGAGAAGCAATCTGACTGCGCTGCTGATCAAGTTAACTGTGGTTTCGTGACCAGCAACCAAAATCAAAATGCAGTTGGCGAGCAATTCGTCTTCGCTGAGTCGGTCGCCTTCTTCCTCGGCCGCGACGAGTGCGCTGATGAGATCGTTCTTCGGCTCTTTGCGGCGAGCATTGGCGATCACGCGGAAGTACTCGGTAAGTTCGCTGTTGGCGCCGTTGGCTTTCGTAAGGTGCTCGATATTCGGAGTGGGTTCCAGCGTGTCGATCAATGTGTTGGACCACTTTTTGAATTTTTCGCGATCCTCTTTCGGCACGCCGAGCATCTCTGCAATTACAGTCACAGGAATTGGAAATGCAAAGTTCGAAACAAGGTCAAACTCAGGTTTATCCATCAATTCATCTATATAATGATTGGCGATGTCCTCGATGTGAGATCGCATTTCGTTGACCATCTTTGGTGTAAATGCGCGATTGACCAGACCTCTCAGACGCGTATGATCAGGCGGATCTTGATTCAACATCCAGTTAGCGCGACTTTTCATCAAATTAGAAACAGGCGGCAGAAGCTTCAAGAGTGGATTAACTTGACTCCACTTGTGTAGCTGTTTTTCGTAAGATAAATCGCGCAGAATTTCGTGTACATCCTTGTATCGCGTCACGATCCAGTACTTGTTTTTTTCACTCCAAAACACCGGCGACTCTTCACGGAATCTACGATACGTCGGAAATGGATCTTGCAAAAATTCCGTCGTAAGTGGATTGAGTGGATCGACAAGGACAGAAGTTTTGTTCGACATGATACGTCGCTCCGGTGGGTGCACAAGACAGAATATGAACAGTATCACATTCGCGAAAAATGAAACTTAAATGGACGTGAAAACCCGCTGCGGCGGCGAACTTGCCATGATGTGTGAGAGTGTGCGAAGATCCAATGTGTTGGCAGTTTTCAGTATGTTGAGTATGCTGTTGAAGTTCTTCGCGATTTCAATTTCCATCGCTATTGCGTTTGCTCCCGCGACATCTGCGCGCGAGCGTGTCCGTGAATCGGAAAAGGCGACAGCGGTTGTGAACAGCGGCCCGAGCTACATCTCGATGTTGCGCAGGCAGCGCGATAGTTGGATGTGGGATGTTGCGGGCAACGAGATTGTCTGGAAGGTTTTTGTAGATCAAGCAGAGCTTGCAGGAAAAGCGAAGGACTATAAAAAACAGCTCGCACTGCTGGAAGCGGCGATTGAACACACGAGTTGCTTTAAGCATGACGAGCCGCGGCGAACAGAGACAATTGCAAAGCTCAAGCAATGCGCGGAAACATTGGGTTTTTCAATTGATGAAAAACAAGTTCAGGAGTTGATTTTGCCCGCGAATGTCGGTCAGGATAAGTCGAAGTATAGAATGAAGGCGATGCCGCGGAAGACTCCGTACAATCCGGTCGGGCCGGTGATTGACGAAGCGGATCAGCATGTTGTTGACGGCGCATCGGAAAAGGCTGTTCCTATGTATCTCAAGTCGCTGAAAAGTCTGCAAGAACGTCCAACGCGAGATGGGCCAGCGATCGTAAAATTGGTGGATCGGCTGACGCGGATTTACTATCGCGAAGGTCGGCTTGCTGAGGCGGAGATCCTGGTCAGGAAGGAGTTGAAGGATCGTGAGTCGATGCACGATCGTTTGGATGATACGGATCCTGAGAAGTTGCAGATCGCTTTTCTGCTTGGGGATCTTGGACTGACATACAGTGGTGTCAACCGGCTCTACGAGTCAGAAGCGCTGTACAAAACTGCTGCGAAAATTATATTTCAACATCTTACTGAACATCATTATGATTACATCGTCACACTCGGTGAGTTGGCACGTGTTCATAAGTTGATGGGTAGATATAGTGAGGCGGAGAAGGAATACAAGACCGCTTTAACTTTGTCGAAGAACGACACCAACGTAAGCAAACACACTCGTGGTGTCATATTCGGTAACTACGCTAAGCTCCTGGAGAAGATGGGCAAGCATCGGATGGCCGCGGAGATGCAGGCGCGCGCGACGGATTTGCTAGCCGGTTCCGCGATGCATCAGTAGTTCATTTGCGAACGCGACTGATCGTCTACTTTATGTCCTTGTCGATCTCTTTCTTCGCTTTCAACAAGCCTCGAACAACGGCGGCTTCGGCGCGGATGGCAGCGATCCGGTCGGCGGTCATAGGGTGGTCCGACAGGAGAGCGAGCGCTTCTTTGCCGATCTTTGGTTCGTTTTTCTCTAGGCGTTGGAAGAAATTGATCATCTCCTCGCCGTTGTATCCGGAAGAGAGGCTCAGCCTGATGCCTGTAAGGTCAGCAGCGGCTTCCTGTCCACGACTGTAGTTGAGGTTGTCGATCATCTGCAGAGCAGGGATGAGTTGAGCGATCTGGTCGTTGTTGATGATGCCACCGCTAATGATGGCAAGGCATAAACCAAGTCCGCCATGGCGCAAGAGATGTCGCAGTGTGTCACGGTGGATGACGTGCCCGATTTCATGCCCGATGACGCCTGCGATTTCGTCGTCGTTCTTCGCGTCCTTCACGAGCTTCGACAATATAATGATTGTGCCACCAGGCAGCGCGTATGCGTTGAGATCCTCCTGGTTTTTGATAAAAAAGCGGAACTTGTATGGGTTATTTTTCAAGTGTGATACCAGGTTTTGCCCAATACCATTGACCCTTTTCCATGTCTCGGATTTGCTATCCAACTCGGCTTCCTTGAGGGCGATCTTGCCGATCGAATCCTCGGCGGATGGCGGAATGTTCGCCATTGCCATGTTGACCCAAACATCAAAGGTGAGGTAAAACACAACGCCAGCCGCGATTACGGTGCTGATACTGCCGACTAGAAAGCCCCATTTCTTCGCTGGCAACACCTTCAGATCGCGCTTCGCCTTCTTCGCCTTATGCCCGATGCCGAATTCACCGCCCAGTTGGTGCAAGTCGTCGAGGATCTTCTTGTCGGTGCAGAGGATGGAGATGCCCGTCGGCTGATGGTCGAGCCGAACCTTGTCGCCCTCCTGACCGGTGAGCTGCAGCTCGAACTCGCCGAGATTGACGGACTTTTCGCCGTTGTGGTCGCTGATATGCAGGATTTGCTTCTCGACGCGCAAAGTGACGACCTGGAAGTCGCCGGATTTGGGGGTGTAGAGGCGGGCCTGGTAGGTCATGGGGTTAATCTCATTCTGGTCCGAGTTATATCGTACCCTGTTGTGGCTATCCTGTTTCGGTGTGGCGGAGAATCCAATGTGGACAAGTCCATCGGGCAATCCCAATAGCTGGACCGAAATTGCAGTCAGACGCTCTCTGGTAATTCCAACGCTGACTTATCGGATTTGAGATTAGAAAATCGAGACGCCGCCGCCGCGCATTGGGACGAAGGTTCTGATCCAGTTGCCAAAAGCTTCCGGGTTTCTGCTCTGCAGCCAAACTTTGCCGGGACCGGTGAATTCGCATGCTAAGCCTTCGCCGCTGGTCCATGAGGACATCCAGGTTTTGCCACCACGGACGATGCGGTATTCCATGTCGCCGTACCAGCAGACGAGGTGACCGTTGTCGACAATGTACTTCTCTCCAGAGGGGACAGAAATTTCGATTAGCGCTCCGAATGCGCTCACAGCGACGTGCCCGCTGCCGGTTGCGTGAATGACGAACAGCCCTGCTCCGGAGAACAAGCCCCGCGTAAGACGCTGCATTTTGGTGTCAATCACTACGTCGCCGAGACTCGCGAGAAGAGAGCCGTTTTTGATGTAGTAGTCTTGCCCACCGGAAACTGGCAAAATTTTGATGTCGCCAGGCACCGCGGGTGCTATCAATGCTTCGCCGTCGCCGTTTTCTGCCTGTAGTTTTTGAAAGAACAGCGATTCGCCGCCGAGAAAGGCACGCTTGAAGGATTTCATCATGCCGCCGAAGAAGGTTCCGACGACCTGAATCCTCGCGGTTCGGGAAACCATGGCGCCTGATTGTGCCTGAATGTGTTCGTACGCTTCAAGATGAACCGCGACCATGGCGTTGGAGCCGGGGTGAACGACGTCAAATCTCATTTAATTTCCTCGACACAAGTAGTCAACAGGATTCCAGCGAATTGCCTATGTATGGATACCACAAATGGGGTCTGCGAATCTTAACGGCAGAATCGAGGGTCGTGGAAATAAGTGGTCGCGACTGGCTCGCATCCCTGATTCCAGAAAATAGTCTTCAACCGAACGAGTGGTTTAGCGCGCGAGATGGTTGCAATTGGTGACTGTTAATCACCTGGTGGAAAGTTCAAGGCAACTGCGGGGGTCGCCTTTGAGGACCGCAGCGAAATGCGGGGACTTAACCGGTATCCATCAACCATTACTGAAACTGCTCATTGAGCGCATGCGCGTCGCCATCTGTATACATTAAATCACCAAGAGCCTCACCCCGTAGTTGTCTTCACGGTTTAGCCTCGAATCGCATATACAGCAAATATCCATCAATCCTCTCCCGGCCTAAGTTCCGCCCTCGTCCGTCCGAAAAACATCTTTGAGCCTCCGACCACCCTCTATTTTTTACGTTTTTTACGTGAATCCGTTGAGTGGCACCCCTGCGGGAGCCCACAGAGCTTGACAAAGCGTGTAAATCAATGCAAATCACGGTAGAATTGGGAAAGAAAATCACAAATCTTGCTGTTAGTCCCAGTACAATAAGCCATGGGGGGCGGATGAGTAGCAAGGTGACAAAACGAGTTTGTAGTAAGTGTCAGTTCGAAGATGAGACTGGCATCCTGAAAGTCTGCCCGCGAGACGGGTCGGCTTTAACGTCGCGCGGCAAGGATCCGCTGATTGGGCAGGTGATTGCCGAGAAGTACGAGATTATTTCGATGCTTGGAAAAGGCGGCATGAGCGTCGTCTACAAAGCCAAGCACAATATGATGAACCGCACGGTCGCCGTGAAAATGCTCCGCCCCGAGCTGGTCGCCGTGCCGCAGCTGCTGCAGCGCTTTCAGCAGGAGTCCAATGCCGTCTCGGCGTTGCGACATCCTAATATCGTAACCGTGTTCGATTACGGCTTGCTCAACAGCAGCGGGACGCCGTACATCATCATGGACTATCTCGAAGGCGATACGCTCGCGCATATCATTAAGAAAGAAGGTGGGATTTTGAAGCCTGAGCGCGCGATTCCCCTTTTTGCGCAGGCTTGCGATGCGTTGGCACATTCGCATGATCATGGTGTGATACACCGTGATATAAAACCCGCGAATCTACTCATTCGTGTGGAGAAAAACGGCGAAGAGTCGCTGACCATCTTTGACTTCGGTATTGCAAAACTGCTCGGTCAGGATGGATCTACGATTCATAAACTCACCACATCTGGTGAAGTCTTTGGAAGTCCGCTATACATGAGCCCAGAGCAATGCAGTGGAGAACGGGTGACCAAGTCGACCGATCTCTACTCACTGGCATGTGTGTTTTATGAAACGATTGCAGGCCAAGCACCG
Organism: uncultured Candidatus Obscuribacterales bacterium; assembly: GCA_964541355.1. GTDB lineage: Bacteria > Cyanobacteriota > Vampirovibrionia > Obscuribacterales > Obscuribacteraceae > JADYXR01. The sequence goes on along the minus strand of CAZISK010000182.1, from coordinate 2,561 downwards.
CTTGGTGGCACTTCGCCGATGGAAACATTGATGAAGCACGTCAATGAAGATCCGCTTCCCATAAGGGAAGTGGCTCCAGATAAGGAGATTCCGGAAGCGCTGGAATTTGCAATCATGCAGGCGCTAGAGAAAGATCCTGGTGATCGCCAGATTGATATGCGAGAGTTCCGCGATCAGATTTTAGATGCTGGTAATTTGAGGGTAAACACGACATCTCTTCGAATGACGAGCGATGGAAATCTGTCGGCGAAGCAGGAAGATGTGATATCAGCGGCGACACCACGCAAGTCATCAGCGGGGGTACCACAACCATCGTCGAAACGATCGACCACCAAGAGTGCGCAAATACAAGCATATAAAGGCAAAGCGCTTCAAGCTCTTCAAAACCAGGAACAGCAGAAGAAAGAGAAAAAGCTTGCTCCGTTGATGATTGGTCTTGCAGTGTTGCTTGCTTTGGGTGTTATGGTCGGCGGTGTTTATCTGCTGATCAATCATAATGCACCGAATGTGGTGACCGACTCCGAGAAGGAGGAATCGACGACGAGTTCGACGTATGAGTCATCGTCTGGTGAAGGTGAAAAAGAGGAAGGCACCAGTAGCGATACCGAAACTGAAGAGGGACCGCCTGCAAACTTCGATGGTAATGTAACCATAGAGCAGCTCAAGGGTTCGGATTCCATTCAGTTGAACGGTATCGAGAAAGAGTTTAATGCCGAGGTCGACTTTAAAGGTACGCCGTTTAACGCCATCCCACCGGCGCTTCTAGATACGCCGAACCCCGGAAAAGAAGAGAAGGTCTTGATTATTCCGGTGCTTGTAAAACCGTCGAATATTAGCTGCCAGCAAGCGGCGATTGCGCTGTTCGACAAGATTTTTGACACCGCCAAGAAGCCGACGTGGGAGAAGATAACGGATGGTTTCGGCGATGCGGCCGAATCGAAGAATGTGCTGATTCAGGAGATTACATTCCCGCCCGAGATGACGGCGGATGACAAGGACGCTGGTGGTGCCGAGACTACGGACAAGGCGAAGTCCGAGGACGGCGAGGATACGGATGCGGCTAGCACGTCCAAGGATGACGCGACTACTGCGGGGACTGACAAGTCCAAGGATGCCGAGGGCGCGAAGGAAGATGACTCATCATCAGAATCAGCAGCGAATGCTGACGAGGCGGGCGGTGCTAAGAAGGTGTACAAGGAATACATTATTTATTTGAAACATAAGAAACAGCTGGTGGCTTGTCAGTTCGTTCCGATCAGGATTACTGAGGAGGAACTGGAGAAGACGGTTAAGGAGTTCCTCCCGAGGTTGGAGGGGGTTGTGCATAAGTAGGTTGGGCTGATTTGACGATCAGACCATTTTATGGATTTCAAGAAGTGCCGAAAAGCGGCGCAACTTGGTGGATAAGCGCTTAGATGCTTCACAAGCACGGATCCGCTGCGCCCCACCAACAATTTATGTGGTATGCTGAAAACCTGCGCACACGTGCGTATCCACCACCGAAAGCACCTGGGCGAGTGGCGGAATGGCAGACGCGCTAGACTTAGGATCTAGTGTAGCAATACGTGGAGGTTCAAGTCCTCTCTCGCCCATCCAGTAAGCGTTTACAGATTCGACCAAACGGTCGAATTTTGTGTTTTTGGGGTAGGGAAACGGCTTCTGGATAACGCGGGGATAACATGTTTGGACCTTGCCGAGTCATGTCTCGCAACGAAGTAACACGAAATCCTAGTAAAACCCGCATAGGCAGATAAAAAATGAGGTATTACACTATTGGGATCTGTAACACGAAGGTTTGTAGTCATGTCGACCGTTCTCGATAATCAAGAAACTGAAATCCATCATCTCACAAGTACAGAAGCACAAGAGTATTTCGCGGCCCAGGTGAAGGCTCGCCTAGGTATGACAGTAGAAGAGTTCCAAAGCAAACTAGATAGTGGTTTCTTCAAGAATCAAGACGATCCAAAGATCATAGGTCTGTTGGCATTGCTGCCGCTTTTGGATGCTCCTGCTCAAGAAGGAGAATGAGCAATGAGCTGGGCAAGAACAGCTAAGCTTGCGCTCTCTTCGTACCAGGAAGACTTTAACAAGGTAGTGTCCTGCGTGGCGCCTGCCGTGCTGTTTGTATACACAACAGCCAAGGGAGTGCATACGCTCGCTGTTTCACCAAAGGATCCACAGTCCGGACTATTACACCTCAAAATTTCGCGTATCATTCTCATGGTTAACCTCTCATTTGGCATCGACAACTCGTTTCTAACGGAATACAAAACGAGTGTCGACGCTGGTTAACCAGCGTCAACTATCTACTTCCATATGTCTCGACACCACTGACGGTGACAAATCAGCTGTCGAGAACCCTACCCAGTTGTGGCGAGAGGAATATCGATCTCGCCCCCTCTTGGCAGCGATGCAAATCGCTTCCGATTTAGGGTGCAACTTTGGACCGCAAAACTCAATGCATTAGCGTCTCATCTTGACGACTTTCAAGCAGCAGGCGTCGCCACGGCAGACCAGCCACCGTGTGGAGTATCACAAAGGGTTTCGAGCTTCCAGAGATC
>CAZISK010000181.1:0-11012 GCA_964541355.1 uncultured Candidatus Obscuribacterales bacterium | reverse complement strand
TCTCCATCGTGGTACCGATTATGGTGCAGGCGGCTGATGCGGCCACCGATTCGAAACACCCCTCCTCCGGTGCTCAGGCGCAGGTCAGCGCCGGATCGACTCCGGCGACGCCGTTTCCTCTCGGCAATAAAGTCAGTCGCAACGTCCAAAAATACACGGGTATCAATTGGGTCACCGGTGTGGTGGCAGGTAAGGTTGCCGGCGCCGTCATTCGGCACAAAATCGGTGGCAAGGCCAAGGTGAAGGTGAAGACTTACAGTCTCACCGATCTGATCGCAGGCAAGGTCAAGTCCATGGACGTGAAGCTTGAAGGCTCCGAAGTAGAGGGCGTAAAGCTCGGTCGTATAGAAGTAAAATCCGCTAACCCGATCTGGTATTACCCGTATAAAAACAAGAATACGAAGCGGGGACTTCATAATCCGATCAACCTTTCCGTCAAGGGAGATCTGAATCAGGAGGATGTCGAAAAGGCGCTGGTAAGCCAGGAGATCACCTCTGCTATTCGCGGGTTCAAACTCGATCTACCCGGTCTCGGCGATCGTGAATTAGAGGTTTTAGATCCAAAAGTAGATATCGAAAAAGGTTTACTAAGAATCAACGGAACTCTTGTAACCAAAGGAGCCAAGGCGGACACAGGTGTCCCCCTCACGATCGAAGCGACTCCGAAGCTGGTGGCAAACAATGAGATCTTTTTGACCAATCTCAAAGTTGATTCACCATATATAGTGGAACCCGAAAAGTTTGCCGCATTTATGTCGGACCTGCTTAATCCGATTGTGCGCCTGAGTCGGTACGACAGAACAACGCATGCATTTCGTCTATTGTCTCTCGATGTTTCCGATTCGCTGGTGAAAGGTGAAGGCAATCTATTGTTGGTTCCGAAAGATTACCAGTCACAAGCACCTGAGAAAAACGGCGCTATGTAAGCGTTTCGATATTCAATGAACCGACTGATCTCTTCGGTGCTATACTCAGCTGGGGTGACAGGCATTGCAGATTTATTAGTTTCGCGATTGCTTGATCGAATCTAGAAGTTGGAGAAAGTCATGATTGTAGCTAAACAACTGCATAAGCGATTGGTTTTAGGATTGTGTGCCGTCGTCGTTATGTCGAGCGGCCTTACCGCTTGTGGCACTATATTTAGCGGCACCGAAAATAAAGTGACAGGCGCCTACATTCCGCGAGGCAAGGACCTCAACGTATGGTTCGTAAAGTCTGATGACAACAATCTTTCTCTCACGGCGGTGGGACGCCCAAAGATTTCCACAGACGCACTGACCAGTGCAGTTGAAGAGCTGTTGCAGGGACCTGGTCCTGAAGAGATCAACAAAGGAATCGGCACGGAGATACCACGCGGCACTATTCTTCTTGGTATCAAGCACAATGGCACCAATGTCGAACTCGATCTGTCCAAGCGATTTGCCGCAGGTGGTGGTCCGACATCGATGGAGACCAGATTGGAGCAACTCTCCAGAACCGTCAGAGACGTCGAGGGAGACGTTGATGTTTTTGTCAACATCGAAGGACAGAGACTGACGGCAAGCTCTGCCGATGGACTGGAAATTGCCCAGCCGATCAATCACCAGCCCGAAATTAACTGAGAAAAAATTTCGCAGATCTCGATCGATTGCCTATTGTATTGGCAGCAAGCTGGTCTGTATAACTTGTACGGTATCGTACCTGCGAAGCACAAGACTAATTCGTGTCCAGCACTGCAAATGTCGAACAGGCTCCTGCCGACTCGAATCATTCGGACGGCTCTGCCCGTGGAAAACTGCTCAAGGTGCTTGGCGTCTGGTTCGGTATTGCCGTCGCCATCGGTAATACAATTGCCGCGGGGATTGTCAGAACTCCCGGCAATATAGCCGAGCTCTTGCCGCAACCGCTTCTTTTCCTCGGGGTGTGGATACTGGGAGGACTGTATGCCCTATGCGGCGCGTCCTCTCTGGCTGAGCTGGGAGCGGCGATCCCTCGCAGCGGTGGGCAGTACAACTTCTCCAGGCGAGCTCTCGGTGATTATGCCGGGTTCGTGGTGGGCTGGAGCGACTGGCTGTCCAGTTGCGGGACCATGGCTGCCGTAGCGATTGTCATCGCCGAGTACAGCGCCAGGCTCGCCCCTGTCTTGAGCGGTTGGGAGAGGTTATTGGCGGTAGGCGTGATTGTTGGCTTCGCCGTATTGCAGTGGCGTGGCGTCAGATGGGGAAGCTGGACACAGCTTTTGACATCGGCTCTCAAGACCGCCGCATTTGTGATCTTGATTGGCGCCTGCTTTGTTCTTGGCGGCAAAGGCGGGTTGGCAAACGGGATCCAGTTTGTCTCTGGCAATAGCTTCGCATCGAGTTGGTCTCTCTTCATTGCAGTGACCCTGGCACTACAGGCGGTACTATACACGATCGACGGTTGGAACGGTGTTATCTATTTTGGCGAGGAGGTTCAGGATATCGGACGTTCGGTGCCTCGGGCGATATTCGCGAGTGTTGTATCGATTACGGCAATATATGTTTTGCTCAACGCAGCCGTATTGTATGTATTACCGATCGACGAAATTGCGGGCAACACCTTCGCCTTAGGGACAGCCGCCCAGAAGATATTTGGGCCGGCAGGTGATCCGATCATCAGATCAATCATGGTGGTATCGCTTCTCAGTTGTATAAATGCCGTTCAACTTTTCTGTTCGCGCATCCTGTATGCCATGAGCTCAGATGGGTTATTTCTGGCTCGTGTCGCCCGTGTCAACGAAGGAGGGACGCCGGTGCTCGCGCTCTGGCTCAGCACCGCCGTTGGTATCTTGTTCGTGCTTGGATCCTTCGAACGAGTTATTGCGATGCTTTCGTTTTTCTTCGTGGCAAACTATACATTGTCTTATCTTTCTCTTTTCCTCTTGCGAAGGAACGAGCCGGATCTGGAGCGTCCTTACCGAGCCTGGGGTTACCCATGGACAACCGGCATCGCACTGGTCGGATCGATCATTTTTCTAATCGGATCCATGGTCACGGATCGCCAAAATGCGCCATATGCCCTATTACTACTTGCTGTTAGCTATCCTGTCTATTGGCTCCTGAAAAGGTTCAGATCCAGAAAAGAACGTTAAAAAGCGTTGCCAAAGCGGCCTTTCCGTGGTTTAGTAAGATTATGTAACAGGGACATCCTGCCGGGGCACTGTCGCTTTCCGCTCTGGTATGATGTTTAATTCGTGTGCCATAAGTAAAAATTGGAAGTCGGTCATGAAAGAAGGCATTCATCCTAAGTATTTTGACGTCGTCGCAACCTGTGTGTGTGGCGGAGAAGTACAACTGGGTTCAACCCAGCAGAACATCAGAGTTGAAATCTGCAGCGCCTGCCATCCGTTTTATACGGGGCAACAGAAGATTGTCGACACGGAAGGTCGTGTAGACCGTTTCGTCAAGCGCTACTCCAAAGTCAAGAAAGAAGAAGTCAACGCCAGATAAGCGCTGTCTTATCGCTCGACATCTCATTCAAGCAACTCGGCAAAGTCAACCTTGCCGGGTTTTCTTGTCGATTGTGCCGCTATACTTGATTGAATGCCGGTCAACCTGAGGAGGTCAAAATGCTCGCTCAACAGATCAAAGTGAAAGACCGTTTAATCGTAGCGCTCGACGTATCGACGCTGGATGAGGCTCGTGCAATAGTCAAAGACCTGCGCGAGCACATCGGCATGTTCAAAATGGGGCTCGAACTCTTTGCTGCTGCCGGTGTGGCTCTCTTCGACATGATGAAAGACGAGGGTATCAATGTCTTCTTTGATGGAAAGTTCCATGATATTCCTAACACCGTGGCCCAGGCCAGTCGCAACGTCACTTCGCATGGCGTTGGCATGTTCAACGTTCATGCCACGGGCGGAAGCGCCATGCTCAAGGCGGCTGTCGAGGCGCGCAATCAAGCAGTTGTGGACTGTGGGCTCGACCGGAAGCCTTTACTTATCGCCGTCACCGTACTGACCAGCATTAGTAGCGACACGCTAAAATCAGAGTTGAAGGTGAATGAGGATGTTCTAGAGCATGTGACTGGGCTGGCTCAATTAGCCAAGAGCTCTGGACTCGACGGAGTGGTGGCGTCCGCGAAGGAAGCCAGTGCGATAAGAAATAGTTGCGGTAAGGATTTCCTGATTGTCACACCCGGCATCAGACCGCAGTGGGCATCCACCGACGATCAACACCGTATAGTGACGCCGGCGCAGGCATTGCGCGACGGCGCTGATTACCTCGTTATCGGTCGACCAATCACCGCTGCCAAAGATCGTAGTGATGCGGTCAAGAAAGTGCTCGAAGAGATGGAGTCCGGGCTGCAATAGTATTCCGGTAAGAAAGAGATTCAGAATCCGACCAGCCTGGGCGTATGGTGGGCTCTTGGATTTCGTGGAAAACCAAACCAGCGATCGGTGGCCAAGAAAAGGCACTAGATGTGATGGCAATCGCTCACAGCCATTTGCGTGCTGAGCTGGAGAGTTCTACAGTATGGCTCCAGGCTTTTCGCGAGGAAAACAATCGAGCCAATCTTGGAGCACATGACAGCCGGGACAGTTTGCTGCAAAGACCGGCAGCCCGAAGCCGTTGCACCCTGCCGCCCGTCTTGCCCGTCATCTGCGGAGTCGCTATACTCTACTGCGAGCTGGCGAAAGGGAGCGGCTAAGAGGCATGACAAATAAAACGGGAGAAGCCAACGGGTGGATCCTTTGTGCCCTTTGCTCGATTGCCGCTGCGACGATGATTGTGGAGATCGTACTCACGAAATTCATCGCCTTCAAAGTTTTCCATCACTACATCACAGTTATTATCAGCACAGTGATTCTCAGCTTCGGGGCCGCCGGCACGGTGCTCTATCTTCGATCGGATGAGAAGTCAACTCCATCGCAAAATTGGAAGGCAGCCGGTTTGGAGGCGTTCGTCTTCTCCATCTCGCTCGTGACAGCGGTCATACTTTTCTGCTGGCTTCCGATCGATCCGTACAATGCAAAGCTTGATCCTTTGTTGCGTATTGCTTCTGTGCCCATCTATTTCCTTATATTCTCGTTTCCATTTTTCTTTGGTGGCATGTGTATCAGCCGTGTACTCGCCCTGAGTACGATTCCGATCACTCGAGTTTACCTTTTCGATCTTCTGTTCACAGCTATAGCTGCGTCTATAACACCGTTCGTTCTGGATTTGTCCGGTGGTTATGCCACCATCGCCATTGCTGCAGCACTCGGCATGCTTGCAGCCGCCTCTTTCTTCAAGGCAGCCGGCGGGATTACTGTGCCAAGAATGGCTATCGGCTTGTCGACCTTCGCGCTCGCGACGGCGATGTTGCTGCTGTATCCATCGCTGATGCAAAATAGCGGTGGTTTTGACATTCGTTCCAACAAGTATCAGTCCATGCGCGACCTCGTCTTCACTGACTTTCACGGGCTCGCTCAAACTTATTGGAATGCATTGGCCCGCATCGACATTACCCATACCGGCATCTCCAATCACAACACTTTCCTCTATGGAATAGCTCCCAACTCGGGGACGCCAAAGATGGAAGGGCGACTAATTATGGCCGACTGCGGTGCCAACACTCGACAGTTTCGAGCCAAGGGCAGCATAGACGAACACAAGCTGTTTGGCGATGTGTTGTTCGCCGTACCTTATGTGATCAAACCTGATGCGAAGGATGCGCTGGTTCTGGGAGGTGGCGGAGGAATTGACATTATCGTCGGCAAGTTTTTCCACGTCCCTCATATGGATGTCGTGGAGCTCAATCCAATGACATACAAGCACGCGCTCCTTGGGCAAGACGATCCTGAGGCCGACCTCTATCAACCGTGGTTGGTGAGTGACAAGAGCACCACAGTTAGTATCTTTAACGGCGAAGGGCGGCATTTCGCCTCAGTTCATCCACCCCATAGCTACGATGTGATTCAGGCAAGCGGAGTAGACACACTAACTGCGGTGGCATCGGGAGCGCTGGCTTTTTCCGACAACTATCTGTACACGATGGACGCAGTCAAGTGTTATATGCGCCAACTCAAGCCTGGTGGCGTCCTTTCTCTGACGCACTGGCGGCTGCAGCCGCCGCCCACACTGGCCTTGAGAATGTTCGTTACCTACTTGCGATACCTTGATGAGCAAGGAGTCAAAGAGCCCTGGCGGCACGTAATCGTAATTGGTCCAAGCTGGGTGGACAGCGTTCTGAAGGCTACTCCATTTACCGAGGAGGAGCTCAATCGTGTCCGCGACTGGTGCAAGCGCACCGGCAATTTTCTCATCTTCGATCCTGGTCGTAAGGCTGAATTCGACCGCGCTCAAGCCGCAGGCGGAAATACCTCGACGACTTCCGCACCCGAGCTGAAGAAAGCAAGTCCGTTCGGCGATGAGACTGAGCTTGCCCGCCCCGATACGAGCCTTTCGCGAGCGCCTGAGGAAGAGATCTACGATCGAATTGGCTTTGCCGACAGTGCCCATCGCCAGGCGATACTTGATTCTTATGTTTTCGACGTCAATCCTGTGACCGATGACAAGCCTTACTTCTATCACGTCGAGCGCAATGAGAACTGGGTCTTGTCGTCTGCATGGGCCTCCACCCCTATTGCAGCTACGATTTCCATTGCCCTGTTTGCGATCCTTCTTCTACTTGCGCCGCTTAAAAAGATGAAGGGACGTTTGACGCCTCGCACCGCATACCATGCGCTTTTCTTTGCTATCTGTGGATTCGCCTTTTTGCTTTTCGAGGTCTGCATCATCCAGATGTTCTCGGTCTCAGTAGGCGGACCTATGTATGCGCTTGCGGTCGTGCTGGTTTCCGTTCTTGGTGGATACTCAATGGGAGCATTCGTCGCTGGTAAACTGCCGATTCATCCACGAACGTTTTTCATTCTTGCGGGACTGCTTCTGACTTTGAATCTTGCCGCGTGGTTGGGACTGCCTCGGCTGATAGAAGCTTTGTGGCCATTACCCTTTGCCGGCCGGATTGCCTGCTGCGCAATTGTGACGCTCCTGTTGTCCATCGCGACAGGCATTCCAGTCTCTCTAGGAATGGAAGCGGTCAAGCGTAAGTATCCTTCTGAGGTGGCCTGGCTGTGGGGAGTGAACTCCGCTTTCAACGCGCTAGGCTCGGTCAGTTTTGTTCTGATCAGCCAGCAAATAGGCATTGCCGCAACTCTAGCCATTGTGGCGGTTTTATACTTGTTTGCCAATATTGTGTTTGCTTGCCTCGGTCCTGTAAAAGCCGAGTAGACTCTTGAGGGAATGAATGCCATCTTAGCGCCTGCGGTATCAACGTTGATATCGGCAGCACTTTCACATGTGTGTGTATGCGTTCAATGATGCTGATTCCGACCGCAAGCCTTGATCTGCTTCGGTGCGCTTCGACGATCGATTCTTCCAGGAGCGGCCAAGTGATCGGTTTTCCATAAGCACCAGCGAAGATCTTCTGGCGATGGCTCATCTCCCTAAAATCGACCGTATTTCTATGGCGAATGGTACATAGTGCATGTTTCGACTACAATAACGCTCGAGTGTTGGAGATGTCTTGATATGTGGCTAAAGAAGACATGGTTCCTGTTTGCTTCGTCTCTTTTAATTGGTATCACTAGTTGCGGAAAACTGATGGAAGGCTACGAGCCTCAGCTGATGAGGATCTCGGATGGTCTTGGCGGTTTGGAAGCGCGTGCCTTCGAAGGGCTTGTCAAGAAATTGAACCCGCAGCAGGACATGGCTATCGGAAAAAACGTCGAAATCTTGAACGATGGGGTTATGAACGTCGGCAAGGAGACTACGGGAGTCAAGGTAATTCTCAGCGGTAGCGCCGTCGACAAAAAGCTGATGGGCAACTTTCGAGTGAAGATGCTGTCCTTCCTGTTCCAACCAGGCAAGGATTTGGAAACACTTGGTGCAGCTAATGTTCCGTTCTACGACGAAAAAGGCAAATGGGTTGCGAATTGCCCGACACTCTTGCTAAAAGGCCAGCCCGGAGTCAATCCACTGGCTGAGGATAATCCTCACACCGGTGTCACGCTCAAGCTCTATGGCGACACTTTGCAGAGCGGCGTCGGTGATCTAATCATGGAAGTTGCTCCGATAGATGCCACCAAAAAAGAGCCGGTCAAGATTGTGCAAACTTTCAATGTCATTAATGAGCGATTGTCATACGAGAATTTGCTGAGCACGCCGGTGGATTTTCCATTCTCTCGTTACCCTAATTCTGAAATGACTCTTGCCCAGAGGGAATTCGGTCAGCCAGTGACGCGAGTATCATTCCAGACTTCCGATGGTCCAGGCAAGGTGTTGACCTATTACAAGAACGAATTCACCACCCGTGGTTTCACTACCGAAGGTGACCTGGGCGATCCGTCCGGAGCCGATGATGATGGTGAGACAATAGTCGTGGCCAACAACGGAGTTCAGCAGGTAACGCTCGATATCGATCGACATAGTTGGGGCGAAACAGAAATCTCATTTACGATGAAACCCTTCTCTCAGGCAGATGCGGTGCCTATCGATCGCGAGGCTGAGGCCAATCAGGACGAAGAAGAATAGGTTCAGGAACTCTTCGTCTTTGAGTTGATGGTCTTCAGTGTTTTAATCGCTTCTGTGACGTGCTGTTCTTCGCACATGAGCGAGTTGAAGACGTGCCGCACGATACCTTCCTGGTCGATGATGAAGGTTACCCTTGCCGGGAATCTGCCGAATGTTGACGGCACTCCATAGGATTTTCTGACATCACCTGTGGTATCGGAAACCAGCGTGAACGGCAGATTGTTGGAATTGCGAAACTTGTTGTGAGAGTCGACAGAATCCGCGCTTATGCCGATCACTTCGGCATTGAGATCCTGAATTGACTTGAAATTGTCGCGGAAGCTGCACGCTTCCTTCGTGCATCCGGGCGTGCCGTCTTTCGGATAGAAGTAGAGCACTACCGCCTTCTTCTTTAGAAGCCCGTTGAGTGATATGTCACCGCCGGTAGTGGCGGGGAGACTCCAGTCGGGAGCCTTGTCTCCGACCTTCAATAACGTATGCCGCTTTGATGTTGATGATTTTTCGGCGGCAACCGGGTCCATAATGCCCGAAAATAAAAGAGCTGCCGACAATGCCAGCGCGATTTGCGTTAATCCGAATCTCTTCATCGCTGTCCTCAATCATGGTGTTTCATCATTTATAGCGCCCCGACTTTCTCAATTCAATACTCATCTCCACAGATCTGTGGTCGTCGTACATGGCAAGGTCATTCATCGTACACGATTCAAGCGGCGTGCTATCTCTTAGCGAGCTAAGTGAATTCTGGCGCCATTGGTATGGTGTTCGATAGGCGCTGAGACGATCTTCATGGGCGATCCGGACGAGGGCCAAGGTGCTCGAAAAGAAAAGCGCCCGGCTTATGCCAGGCGCTTTAAGCTCAGAGCTCTGATTATTTTACTGGAGGATCTTCGCAACAACTCCGGCGCCGACGGTTCTGCCGCCTTCGCGGATGGCGAATCTCATTCCCTGCTCAACTGCAACAGGTTGAATCAACTCTACAACCATGTTGACGTTGTCGCCGGGCATGACCATTTCAACGCCTTCGGGGAGGGTGATGGAGCCGGTCACGTCGGTTGTACGGATGTAGAACTGAGGTCTGTAACCCGGGAAGAACGGGGTGTGACGTCCGCCTTCTTCTTTGCTCAGTACGTATACTTCAGCATCGAATTTGGTGTGAGCCTTGATGGAGCCGGGCTTGGCGATAACTTGACCGCGCTCAATCATGGTCTTGTCGATACCACGAAGGAGTACGCCAACGTTGTCTCCAGCGATACCGGAGTCCAGGGTCTTCTGATACATTTCAACGCCGGTGACGGTCGTCTTGCGGGTGTCGCCGAGACCAACGATCTCAACTTCTTCGCCCACTTTGACTTGTCCGCGCTCGATACGTCCGGTGGCTACGGTACCACGGCCGGTGATCGAGAAGACGTCTTCTACTGCAAGAAGGAACGGCTTGTCGATGTCGCGTTCTGGTGTCGGAATGTAGTCGTCTACTGCCTTCATCAGTTCGTGGATAGCCTTTTCAGCTTCCGCGTCGCCTTCGAGAGCTTTCAAACCGCTTCCGCGGATGAAAGGAACATCGTCACCTGGGAATTCGTATTTGGCGAGTAGTTCGCGAGCTTCGATTTCGACCAGGTCGAGAAGTTCGGGATCATCCACCATGTCGCATTTGTTCAGGAAAACGACGATATAAGGAACGCCGACCTGACGGGCGAGAAGAATGTGTTCGCGAGTCTGGGGCATCGGTCCGTCGTTAGCCGAGATTACGAGGATAGCACCGTCCATCTGAGCGGCACCGGTAATCATGTTCTTGATGTAATCGGCGTGACCTGGGCAATCGACGTGACTATAGTGGCGGTTATCAGTTTCATACTCAACGTGAGCAGTATTGATTGTGATACCACGCGCTTTCTCTTCTGGAGCAGCGTCGATCTCGTCGTATTTTTTGTATTTGGCTTTGCCCATTGAAGCGAGAATCTTGGTGATTGCCGCTGTGAGTGTTGTTTTACCGTGGTCAACGTGCCCGATAGTTCCCACGTTGACGTTTGGTTTGTTTCTTTCGTATTTTGCGCGGGCCATCCTTTGCTATCTCCTTAAACTAAACGTCTGACCTGACCTAACTCATTAACCGATTCTTTGTGGAACCCTTGTATTCACCCTAGAAACTCGCAGCTTGTGGTCTTAACGATGTCTCGTCGGAAAAAATGGAGCCCATGACCAGGATTGAACTGGTGACCTCCCCCTTACCAAGGGGGTGCACTACCCCTGTGCTACATGGGCAGAGAACCGCCTACATTATTTCGCGTAATACCTCGATTCGTTCGATCCATGACAAATTAATTTAACTATTTGGTACGAATTCGCTTAACAGTCGCTTGCCAAGCGAAGTTCGTCACAAACAAATTCCGGCTGTCGATGGAGCTCGAAAGCAACACAAACAGACGAAGTCGAAAAATTGGGCAGAGCTGGATTCGAACCAGCGTAGGCTTTCGCCAACGAGTTTACAGCCCGTCTCCT
>CAZISK010000180.1:1961-11034 GCA_964541355.1 uncultured Candidatus Obscuribacterales bacterium | reverse complement strand
CAAGATAACGGTAATGACTATCACTACAAATCTTACTCGTGAAGTATCGACCCAATACAAGTATACATTGATGCTCGCAGCTATAACTAACTATACGTAGACACAGTTGCGCTAGTCATCAAAATCTCTAAAATTTCGTCGATCGCGTTGACTCTGCCCACCTGCTCTGTGACTACGTTTAGAGAAAAGATTCGTGTAGTGAATGTCGATTTCACTAATTGGTTCTGCACAACCCCGCATCGACGAAATCAACAGTTAGGTGTACTGTTGATTTCGTTCGCCAAAATGAGGGAGAGAAGAGTGCCAGAAGGGACTCCGAGTCTTGACGCGCAACCAGCGAAACGGGTATCGACTCAGACTGACGATGTCGATCTGACCACCGTTCGACAGGACACTTTTGGTCCGACCAAATCTACTACTACCGACAAGCCCTCGACTCTCGAAAAGCCGATCAATACTAATAAAGCTGTAAGTGGCGAATCGCCGGATGTTACCCAAATGCTCGCAGGCTTCGGCTTTGATCTCGATGAAGACCAGCTCCATATGCTATTCGGAGACGACCATTCTGGAGATGACGACCAGGACGATAAGAAGAAAGACGATCCTGGAATTCCGAAAAAGGCCGACGACCGTCCGAAAAAAGAGCCCCCGCAAGAGCCCGAACAAAAAACAGGAGATGACAAAAAGAAAGATCCTCCGCCAAAAGACAAAGTACCACCAACGGGCGACGGTCCCGTACAACGCTCAGACCGACCGGGTGAGCACCGTGACGGACCTTCTCGAGAAGAGATTTTGAAAAAACTCGAAGAGCTCGAGAAGATCATTAGAAAGGAGACTGCCGAACAAGTCGAAAAAGCAACAAAGTACATTAAGGACAAGGGCACCGATCCAAAAGCCGCAATTCTCGATTCAGTAAAGAACAACCATGTTACCTTCCTTGGTGAAATTCACACAGTGGGAACCGAGAATCCACACCGACAAATGGTGCGAGACGCGCTGAAGGAAATGCCGCCTGGATCACGGCTAGCCACAGAGCTTCCTGACGTTCTTAAGCCGGTCTTTGACAAGTTTAACGAGAGTAAGAAGGGCAGCGATTTCGAGATTCCGGACAAGCTCGACGGTCCGTATGCGAAAGAGGCATTAGAGCTGCTTCGCAAAGTAAAAGAGATGAGTCCAGACATTATCGACATGTGGAAAGCCGCACGCGACAATGGTATCAAAGTGGTTCCGATAGACAACGCCGCTTCCGTCATGCCTGACTCCGACCCGAATAAAGCTACCGAGATGGCTCGTCGAGATCAGAACATGAAGGATCATCTTTTGAAGATGGTGAAGGACGACCCGAAATCTCGAGTAATCGCAGAGTTGGGCAACCTGCACGCAGCGCGCAGTCCAGATGGTAAAGAACGATTCAAGTCTGCGGCTACATTATTGTCTGAGGACGCCGACTTCAAAAAGATGGGTGGAAAAATTCAGACATTCTATGCCCAAATCGCCGAAGGACATGGTATCGGGGCCGCATTATTCCCTGCGACGTTGGAGCTGGACAAGCCACTAACGGTTAAGACCAAGCAGGATGGAAAAGCGAATGACGTTGGCAAAGTGCCAATTTTCGAATCGCCGCGAGTGAACGCACAATTTGGTTATAAGCTGGACTCTTTCGACAACGTTATAGTCTATCCACCATCGCCTTCGTTCTTCCGGCGCCGACCAGATGCTCCGAATGACAACCGGAGTGGCGGTCCCGCCACGTCCGATCGAGGTGACGACCTCGCCATTCAGCGAGCCCCAATCATAAAAGAGCGGGCTAAAGACATTGCGGATATGAAGGACAAGAAGAGCGAGCCGATCAAGAAGCCCGAACAATACATTGACCCGAACGGCAAAGACAAACCTCCAGAGGGAGTTACTGCCGAGGATTGGAAGAAAATCAAGGAAGAGTTCAACGCCCATGGCGACACCCCTGAGAAAGCTCTGGGTCAAGCGATGAAGAACTCGAAAGTGCTCGGTATCGGCTATGGACAGATTGATTGGAAGGACAATCTGGAGTTCGCCAACTCTACATTTGCAGAGCTATCGAAGAATGGAGCCACACATGCTGTCTTCGATCTACCGCCCGAGGACCAAAAACTTCTTGACGAATTCAGAAAAACAGGGAAAGTCGATAGGACAAAACTTCATCCCGGTGCAGATATGGACTACAAGGCGGCCTTTATGCAAGCCGCACTTAACAATGGACTAAAGCTTGTAGCAGGAGGAAGGGAGTCACCAATCGACAACCAAAACTCCAAGGCGCGCGCAGACGCAATTCAGAAAATCCTTAGTGAAAAGGATGCAAAGGTAGTGATTGTAGGAGACGACAACCATATGGCCGGCAAGGACAGAGACGGTAGACCGTCGACAGTGCAACGGCTCAAAGACGCAGGAGTTGCAGTGAAGACTGCGCTTATCAATGACACCGATAATAGCGACAATCGGGCCGGAAGAAATCTCAAGTCGCTAAAGGCACCAGTGGCGCTTCCAACTGACAAAGCATCTACAGTTGGTGCGCAGAAGGGTGGTTTCTGCGGTCAGTTCCAACTGAAGGATTTTGATTATCTCGTTCTATTTCCAGAGAGGAAAGAGAAGTAAGTAAGTTATGAGTATCGTGAGCGTCATTGCAAATGAGCCTGAGTCCACGGACAAAATAAATTGTCATTGCAAATTTGCGAACACGGTAATTGCGTATGCACTGACTTCTGTTTGCCTTGTTCATACCCCGGTATCAGCAAGTCCTGACAATAATTCTATTCAGTCCTCGACGACCCTGACCGTCAAAGATCGAGATAATGCGATACTGAATACAGTGGCATCCTCCGAGACAGACACCGAGAATTTCTCGGACAAGGGAACCCCAAGAAAAAACTCGCAATCGAAACCACGAATTGAAAAGGAAACAGCGAAAAGAACTCAACCGAGGCACAAGAATATGAACAAGTCCTCAGACCAGATTACATGCAACCCATTTTCCTCATTAGTTTCGAGATCGGAGAATGCCGGCGCGACGCAAGAATTTGAGTCTGGCTATTCACTACAAAGAGAAGGGAAGTTGACGGAGGCGATTAAACACTACGAAGCGGTGATCAAAGAGTTGCCGAAGAGTTTCGAAGCTAGTTACAACATGGGGCTTTGTCAGCGAGAATTGGGTGAGCTTCAAAGATCCATCAGATCGTTCGAGAGAACAGCTAAACTGCATCCATTTTTCAAACCAGTTTATAAAGATCTGGCAGATCTATATTCGAAGACGGGCCAAACTTCCGACGCACAGTCCGCGATGTCGATGTATCATCAGCTATAGATTATTTTGATTCGAAACTTAGTGCGAAAATAAAACTGACAACGCCGCTCGCAAGCCTGATACATTCCAGCTGCATTCCCACAGTCTCGAGGCTTCAATCGATTAACCCCGAAATAGCCGATTCGCGTTTTTGGGATTAGCAATTGCCATAGACGTCAATTTATTCAACCTCAGAGCCACGGTGCGATGCCTGTACAACCGCTCTGTACTTACCTTTGACGAAACTTCGCAAGGACGATAATCACTTGACCTAATAACTTGGAACTGTCCATATTTATATCGACTGGGCAAGCGCGTATGTGTTACGGTTGTTAGACCGTTGTCTGAGGACAACATCAGTGGCTGATGCGATAGATGATGACTCTCCTCGCACTAAACCGGCACAGAATTCAGCGGAGAACCCGGTTGATAAATTTCGCAGTGAAACGTTCGGACCGCCGACTTCTGCATCGCCCTCACCAACGTCAGAAAAGTCGTTAGGGCAAATGATGTCGGCAGAATGCCGCTGTTCCGTTCGGCGATCCAGAATGTGAGATCCGGTCATAATTTGGACTCTTTCGATAATGTCTTAGTCTATCCGGCGTTCAACAGCGGGAAGACTCTCAGGGTAGAGCATGCGAAGACGGTACGAATAGCGGTAATGCAATACCGAATGAGGTCGCATCGGAGAGCAACACACAGAAGAAATCCGCGCCCGGCAATTTCCGAAGGACAGACAAGCAATCTGATAAACTCATTGAAGAGAAATCAATAACAGACAGTAGAGAGTAGAGAGCAGAGGCACGGAAGTATGAGCGAATCGTCCAATAAGGTTTCCTGTAGCCCGTTTGCATCGTTAGCTTTTCCAACGGACAATTCCAAAGCGGCTGCCGAATTCGCTGCTGCCTACACGTTGCAAAAAGATGAAATGCTGTCCGATGCTATTACACACTACAAATCGGTAATCGAACAGTTGCCAGAATGCTTTGAAGCGTACTACAACATGGGACTTTGCCAGCGGGATCAGGGCAAGATAACAGAGGCGATAACGTCCTTCGAAAATACCGCGAGGCTGCATCCTCTGTTCAAATTAGTTTATAAAGATCTGGCAGACCTCTATACTAAGGTTGGTCAAACTTCCGACGCAGAGGGTGCTATCGCGGCATACAGCCAGCTATAGCTACGTTGGATTGGTGCCTTACTATTGATTCTCAATCAACACAGCGAACTGGCTAAGCGCGACATTATCATTCCTGACGAACAAGTCATGTCTCTATCAGCTGTTCGTTCGCAAAACATATCCGGCACCACGCACAGTAGCAATCGGACAGCTGCCGTTTTGTTCCAATTTCCGCCTGAGCCGGGACAGGCAAACGTATAACGATTCACTACTCACATTTGAATCAGAATCCCACAATAGTCGAAGGAGCGCGTCCGCGGAAAATACTTCGTTGGGTCGCTGCATAAGAAATTCGAGCAATGTGTACTCCATTGGTTGCAACAGAATCTGTTTACCAGATTGAAAAACGTCGCGAGTCTTGGTGTCAATCTCAAGATCACCAGCCATCAGCCTGGGAGCCAGAAGAGTAGGTGGACGGCGCAACAATGCTTTGACCCTGGCCATCAACTCTTGAGGGTGGAACGGTTTGGTAAGATAATCATCCGCCCCGGCATCAAATCCGGTCGTTTTATCCTCAATCGCGCCTTTCCCTGTGAGCATGAGTATCGGCGAAGTAACACCTCGTGTTCGAATTAGAGAGCAGAGCTCGATTCCCGTCATTTCCGGGACCTCCCAATCCAGGATAAACAGGTCATATTCAAAAGACATTAGCCGCTCTTTCGCTTCCAGCCCATCGTAAGCAATATCCGTCATGTGATTTTCACTTGAGAGCCATGTCTCGACTGTGGCAGCGAGGGACATATCATCTTCGACTAACAGAATTTTGGCCATGGAGCCTCAAGATGAAACCCGTAGCAATAATACAGCATTCTCTGTCATGTGCCCGCCTGGGCGCTGTAAGGTTGCTGTAAGGTAGGCGGACCTATCATAATCAAGTCAGCGGGGGGAGAAAGAAAATGGGGATAATCAACAATCTGATAAAGTTCTGGTTCGTAAACAAGAGGAATGCGCTCGTCGAGGTACGCGATATCGACAGGTATCAACATTTTGCGGTCAGCAGGCGGAGCCGGAATCCACAGTTGGCATCGCTATTAATCGAAGTCGGTCCTCCTCCGCTCGTATCCGGGAATGAGGCAAATTCGCCTCGCGTTTATAGGTGTTCCAAGAAGTGATGAAGGAACTTGCGTCTATTTTTCCGGGCACTTCATGGGATGCACCGAGTACGGTGGCATTAGGATAAAACTCTGCCCGATTGCCATGATTGTATTCCACGTTGCTAAACTGTGTTTCCCCTCAGAAAACTCGTGATGTATTGCACACATTGCCATTCTGACTTTATATATTGAGGTACAAAAAGTACATAGACTCTGCGTTAAGATGCTTCTACCTTATGTCAGACTTTGTCTTGTGAGCCTTTCTATTGCGCAGCTATCAACTCATTAAAAACCAGGAAGAAGCCAGTTCTTCCGTCGCCGATGGCGATGACATACTTTTCGGTGAATTGATCGCCGAAGTTGGGTGGATTTCGCAGGCACAATTGGACGAGACTGCACAAATCAGTGAAGAGGTCTGCGTGCCGCTTGGGCGGGTGATGCTCATGCGCGGTCTTTTGACAGAGTCCGAGCTGGTTGCTGCAATTGAAGTGCAGTCTCTCATTCGGGACTGCATGATAACCATGAAATCTGGGAAACGCGCTCTGCGACTCATAGGCTGGGCATCGTTGCCGCTCGATCACGCTCTGGCAGCAATCGGCATCGATGTGGAAGAACTCCCCAAGCCTCGCAACCGACTAGGCTCTCTAATGCTCTCCGCCCGATACATCACCAAAGAGAACGTCGAAGCCGGTCTGACGCTCAGCGTCGCGACTGGACTACCATTAGGAAAAGCGCTCGTCTTGAAGGGAGTGGCTACTGTCCAGCAGATCGATACTGTTCTTTGGGCGCAGAAGCTTATTCGCGCCGATAAGGTGACAAGAGCATCGGCAATTCATGCAATACGTGAAATGACGTCTGTCGCTATGAATAGCACCGCCTGCAGTACCAAGGTAGTCGAGCTCGAGTTTGCAGAATTGCTCGTGTTGACGGGAATCGTAGATCAAGCCTATGTGGCGGATGCCCTGGAAGTAGCCAGGGTGAACAATCAGACCCTCGGTGAAATCATGGTGCTCTTCGCTCTGATTTCAGACGAAATCCGGCTAGCTGCAACGACAATCTGCCAGCGGATTCGAACAGGACAGTTGACATTGCACTGCGGAGCGAAAGCGTTGAATATCATGAACAGGAGAGGTGCGACACTAGATGAGGCGCTGACAATTGCCGGCACCGACTCAGAAGGCGTGGCTCAGCCAAACCTTACGACCATTGATTTTCTCAGGCAGGTAGATTGCATAAAAGATGAAGATGTTCAGAGAATAATAGATATAGCTCTCTCTGATGCACAGATGTTCAAAAAGATGATACTTCAAACTAGACTAATCGACGAAGAGACTCTAAGAATCGCTACCCGCCTGAAATTCCTTGTAAAACAGGGAGGTATGTCGATCGACCAGGCACGGGATGTTTTTAATCGCTGTCGTGCTTCGAATTCGGCTGATCCAATCGAAGAGCTGTCACATTGTCCGTCACTGTTACCCCACAACCTCCCGCGACAAAAATCTTGTTAGTGATTGCTGTCCAATGATTCCTTCGAACCTCAACGCTGAGGACCCCGAACGCCCATGCGTGCAACCACCCGGAGCGGCTCCGTGAACGACACACCACTGGGACCGCCGGCATCGAGCAGGACCAACATCGTTCAAGTTGGAAATCCTCAACGGTGAGGAACCTAGAAACATTCACCACCAACCTTCTACTTCTTGCTGCTCTTGGAAGCGAGCTGAATCTTGTCACCGATCAAGCGCACCTTGAAGGAGAAGACGCCTGCCGACAATTTCGAAGGTGACGGAAATGGCTTCGCTCCGTTAATAGCTTCTTCCAGCGCTTTCGCCAGCTTTTTCGATTCAGAATCAGATGACTTCTTGCGGACGGAGATATCCGTTATCTCACCCGATTGATCGATTGTCACCAGCGCTGTTACCCTGCGAGGTTCACCACCTTCCTCGAAAGGTTCGATCCCAGTTAACTGGAGTTGCCCTTTAATTTGAGGCGTAATACTGCTGAAATAGTCATCAACCGCAGCTTGATCCGGTTGGCTTTCGTCCCCTGCCCCGGTCGATGTTGATACTGTGGTGTTGCCATCACCTGACTTGATCGCTGATGCCGTCGCCTTCCCGCCGGTACTATCTGTGGTACTGGATTGATTTGCAGGTTGATCGACAGTCGCAGATTGACTAGTGATTGAGGGCCACATTGTGGCCAAGACAACGCAACCAAACAGTATCAATGCGATCACCACGTGCTTGCTGCGATCGTAGACCTTCTGAGCCTTCACCTGCCAGGCGGCTGGTGGTGCCTTTTTCTTCACTGCTACCTTAGGCGGTGGCTCGTCGAGATCTATTTTCGTTATGCGCCTCACGCTGCTTAGTCGACCAGAAGATCCAGTGACCTTGCTTTCATCAGTTGTTTCCGGAGATGCAATCGGCTCTTCGTACGGAACGGTCTGGATTGATTCGGGCGGCACGTTCTCTTCGCTCGTGAGATTCTTAATACCAGGCGCTGCGATCGCGTCGAGCCCTTCCCAGGTAGGCTTCGAAACGGGAGCAGCTCCAGCAGATATCGGCGGCGGTGCCTCTTCGCTCGTGAGATTCTTGACCCGCGGCGATGCGATCGCGTCGAGCCCTTCCCAGGTAGGCTTCAGAACGGGAGCCGGTCCAGCAGATGCCGGAGGCACCTGCGCATTCGAAATATTTGTGAATTCACCCTGTCCGACTGCGTCTGGTTGCCTAGCACCGGCAGAAAGACCCTGATTGGTATCAACCCGACCGAATCTGGATTGAGACTCAACCGGGCCAGGATTGTCCGCGGATCCTTCCACTAGCCGCATCGCAGGCGGTGGCTCTCGAAATGGTAGCTTTTCGGATGGAAGATTCGGCATAGGCTGGGGTGCGGAAGATAGAACATCCTGAACGTTCTTCCATTGCATAGAGTCGTTCATCTGATTCGCGGACGGTTGGACGTATGTTTGCGGCTCTTCCAGTTGAGCTTTCATTTCGGCCGGCAGCTGCCATCTTGAGGCTGCTCGACGCACATTATCTGGTATTGCTTCTTCTTTCAAATGTTCGTAACCCAATTGAGGAGGTTCTTCCCCCCAGAGCGGACCCGACCGCCGAGCGAACGACGTAAGACTTCCCAATGGCACTTGCCACAAGGACTCAGATTCTGCCCGCGGACTCAAAGAAGGAGGTACCGGCGAGCTAAGCGACCCGGACGGTTCTGGCGATCGCAACTGACCATGCCCATTTGCACCGTTCATGCCGGGCGACTGCCACGATCTTCCCGGCTCCTGCTGTTGAACTTGAGCAAGTCCGGCTGAGCTCTGAGTCCCCCACGGCGAGCTTCCCTGCTCAGGAGGAGAGATCCTCGGCTGTTGAACTTGCGCGGCTCCAGGTGGAGTCTGTGCCGCTCCCGTCTGCCAGGGCGAGCCGCCCTGCTCAGGAGGAGAGATCCTCGGCTGTTGAACTTGCGCGGCTCCAGGTGGAG
>CAZISK010000180.1:0-1861 GCA_964541355.1 uncultured Candidatus Obscuribacterales bacterium | reverse complement strand
TCTGTGCCGCTCCCGTCTGCCAGGGCGAGCCGCCCTGCTCAGGAGGAGAGATCCTAGGCTGTTGAACTTGCGCAGCTCCAGGTGGAGTCTGTGCCTCTCCCGTGTGCCACGGCTCCTGCGTCATGGGGCGTTGCGACTGTTCCGCGGTCCCAGGCATATTTGGGCTGCCCGACATCTGCGCTTGTTGCTGGGGCGAGGCAGCAGTCTGATTCGCCAATTGGGGATTAGTCTGAGAATGAGGTTGGGGGAACGCGGACGGAGCAGCCCCCGATTGATTTTGACCTGGCATCACAGACGGTGCGTGCCCAGCTGGCATCGCGGAGGGCACACTGCCTGAAGTTCCGCCGTATTGCGTTTGTGGCAAGGAGGCAAGCTCTTGCGATTCTGTCCGTCGAGTCGGGGGTATAGCCGATTCGTCCCAAAGTCGTGGAACCGAGCTCGCCGGCATCCACGTGCCGACGTCACGTCTCCAGACCAGGGTATCTTTTGGAAGAAAACTGCTACGCAGCATCTGACGGAGCTGTATCTCCGCGAAGGGTCCACGGGTCTGTCCATCGATAGCGTAGTACCAGGGATCTTCCATAAACACTCCAAGACAGTTCATTATGTACCCAGAGATGGTACCTCTGTCATCACTTGACCACCCCTTGAGCCTATTGAGACCTAAAGGTATTCGGGTTAAAGCCGACTGACCATAGGTCTCAGGAATCATAGCTCTTGAATATTTTTATGTGTCGGAATATGCCTTTTCGGGTATGCGATAACCGTGACGTCAGAACTTGTCTGGATTTTTGAAAATAGTCGATCGAATCTCTCTCATTCTCACGGCCGTGTTCATAATGAGCGCGTCGATTTCTTGCGGCTCCAGGGAGGCTTATGGTTCGGACAGCAACAAGGGACAGCGCACATATTCAAGCGTGGGACATTATGCCGACATAGCCCTCGCCAAAGGTGAGTATCGGAAGGCGATTCGGATTTGCGAGCAATTGCACAAGGAGTTTCCTGGTCAGGATTGTGGCGCATACATCGTTGAATGCATCGCCTATAGACAATTGAAACAGAATTCCAAAGCCCTCGAGCGCATTCACATGGCAAGGCATGTAGACCCATTACGTACTCATGCAGTGCTAGAAGAAGCGTGGACCTATGAAGCAATGAACGACAAGAAAATGTACCTCAAGACCATGCATGATGTGTTACCAACGCTTACAGCCAGCAAAGACCCGTATTTCATTAGTTTTTTTGTCAACAGGTGTCACCAAGAAAATTTGAAGGAGCTTGAAGGGAAGGCACTGGCAGCGTCTAAACCTACGGATCCTAGTCGAATCAGCCACGTATTCTGCTTGGGCTCGGAGGAAGAGCAATTGTCCGCCATGAGAATTGCTCTGTCACGCTTCGAAAGAGTATCCGAGACAACGCCGGATTCAGAGATCGACAAATTGTGTGACTCTTGTCAAAACATTTGCAATTGGGCGGTGCTACACGACCATCTATCCGAATGTAAATCGCTATGTGTTCAGGCTATTCGATGGCGACCGTCCTTGGGCAAGCTGCATCTGTTTTACGGTTTGTGCCTGTTCGAGGAGGGGCGAGTTTCTCAAGGTGCCAGGGAAGTATATCTCGGTTTGAGACTCGTACCCGACCTTCCAGCGGGCTTCAAGGGAGAGTCGATTGCTGAATATCGACAGCTAGTGGAACAGGGCAAAACAG
Organism: uncultured Candidatus Obscuribacterales bacterium; assembly: GCA_964541355.1. GTDB lineage: Bacteria > Cyanobacteriota > Vampirovibrionia > Obscuribacterales > Obscuribacteraceae > JADYXR01. The sequence continues at coordinate 151 of CAZISK010000180.1, read as the reverse complement.
ACCAGGCACTCAGAATTTTGCAAGCGCTAGTCAAATCCTACTCCGAGGCAGCTTATGCACCTGACAATAGGAAACTGACTCGCACTTATGGAAGTGTAGGGCATTATGCTGACGAAGCCATCGCAAAACGTGAGTATCGCAAGGCGATAAG
>CAZISK010000179.1:0-11044 GCA_964541355.1 uncultured Candidatus Obscuribacterales bacterium | reverse complement strand
CCGCTTACTACAACATGGGCAATGCCTATGAGACTCAGGAGAAGAATCGCGAAGCGCTTCAAAGCTACGTCAAAGCAGCCGACGTCAATCCCAAGATGGCAGACGCCTATTATCGCCTCGGCACTTTGATGAATAAAACCAAGCACACACCGCAAGCACAGGTTCTTTTGACCAAGGCAATAAAACTGGCTCCTGATGCCGAATTCGCTCGCGATGCCCGCAGACAGCTCGACACGATTGAAAAGGGTTTTGAAAAGGACGGAAGCGAATCGAGCAATGCCACCGTCTCTGGTGAGAGCGACTCGAAGCCCAAGGTGGCAACCGGCAACTCGCCTTCAGACAAGCAGCCAAAGCCGAAGAACGACGACAAGAAAAATCCGAGTCAGCTATTGAAATCGATATTCAAGAAGTCTTCCAACCCCCAGAAGGAGAAGGGCACGACCAATATGTTCGTCCAGCCCCCGTCTCAGGAATCCGATCTAAAAGCAAAACCTGAGGGATAGAAAAAGGAAGCTCACCGATGTCTACCGACACGCAGGAAAAGGTGCAGTCCGTGGCAACGATGCTCCAGGGCAAAGTTGTCGAAGAAACAGCCGGACTCGAAGTCTGCGTAAAAGGCACCATACTCGGATTTCCCGCCACGTTCCAGGCTATCCGAGCAAGCTTCCCTTTCGGTGTCACGTACATTGCGGAGACCAATGTGCTCGACAATAAAGAGGAAGTCGATCCAGATGCGCTCAATCTCACGATCATGCCTCGCTATGCCAGGGGTATTCTGGGTTTCATCACCAGATTGCTTCTGCTTGAATCAAAAGGACAGAAAATAGGCGACCGCAAGTTTGACTCCAAATATATTCTCTCATTCAACGAACACAGCGCCGCCGAGCGGTTCCTCAAGTATCCGGGTGTGATTGAAAAGATCGATTTTCTGCACAATTCAACCAAGTTCTCCGAACTCGGGATCAAAGCTAGGGCCGGGCTCTATCTGTCGCAACCTACCAACTTCAACGCCATCAGCCTGGATGTCGTACGAGCTAGTTTCAAAACAATTGGCGAGCTCGGTCAAATATTGTTTGAGTCCTTTTGATACCACCTATGACAGGTCAAGACAGCCTTATCGTGGTAGAGGACCTGATCAAAGCGTACCAGGGACGGCAGGAGCTAGCTCTGGTAGGAATCTCCCTCGATATCAAAGAAGGCGAATGCTTTGGTCTATTGGGACCAAACGGCGCCGGCAAAACTACATTGATGGGTTGCCTGCTCGGATTGCTCACTCCTGACGGCGGCACCATCTCCGTCGGCGGACTTGATCCCAACGATTTTGCCGTCAGGGAGATCATCGGATTTTTGCCGGAGCGTCCTTTGTTCGAATCCTGGATGACTGCTAAAGAGTTCCTCGAATACCATCACGCCCTTTCCGGTCAGGACCGATCGAAGCGCGACCAGGACGTAGAGAACATGCTCGTGCGCGTTGCACTGGATCGGGATGCCTGGCAGAGGAAGACAAGCAAGTTTTCCCGGGGTATGCTGCAAAGACTCGGTCTTGCTCAAGCTTTGATCGGTCGTCCCCGCGTGATCTTCCTGGACGAGCCCGGCTCTGGGATGGATCCGCCCGGAGTAGCGCTTCTAAGAGAGGTGCTTTTGGATCTGAAGCGCGAAGGAGCGACGATTGTTTTAAACTCACACCATCTTGATGAGATGGAGAGGATCTGCGATCGGGTAGCATTCATAAAACAGGGACAGATTCGGGCTATTAAATCGATGGCGGAGGAGAGCGACTATCCGCATACGCTGAGAGTACGTTTTGCCGAACGCAACGGCAGCATTCCTATGAGCGAACTGTTCGTTAGAGTAACGCATGAAACAGGCGCAGATCTCTTGGAGCTCGACTCCCGCAGCGCCAGACTTGCAGTGACGAACAGTACTATGGCGGCGCTGGTAATAAGAATGTGTATCGAGCAAAATATAGAGGTCCAATCAGCCAGTCCCGAGTCGACATCGCTAGAGCATCTCTTCAAGGAAATCCCGGCGAGTAAATTGAGAGAATCGGATGAACAAAACGATCTATCTGACAACCACAAAGAAGATTCTCAAACATAAATTCGTTATGTTCATGTTCTTCGTAATCGGGGTTCTAGCACCTCTTACAATGGCCTTCGATCCCAAGGGACCAGCCTCAACCACGATAGAAGGATGGGACGCCTTTGCCGTATCAGCGCTATTCGGCATTCTCATAGTCACTGCTACCAACGCCATCGGCAACACCCTGGCCCTCGGTGGCAGGACCGACTACATGCCGTTAATCGTGACACGGCCGCTTCACCGATATCAATTCGTCATAGCCAAGTGGATGGCACTTACCACCGTAGTTGGTGCCGTTTCACTGCTTCAACACATGATTCTCTGGTTGACAGGCGGCTATCATAACTGGGGCTTGACCAGCGATATGATCTCGTTTCTCTTATTCGAGCGCATCCTGTCAGTCTTTAGCGTCAGCGCCGTTTTAACGCTCATCTACCTTTTGCCGACGCAAAGTATGATTCTAAGCGGCATTCTTGCCTTCGAGCTGGCCACCGGCTTTTCGATATTCGCATTGAATTTGACCGTCCCTCTGAAAGAGACTTCCAGCGACATTTTCAGTTTGCTGATGGATATATTGGGTGTGACCGAGTGGTTGAAGGCGACCCTTCTTCCTGCCATATTCGGAGGCAACGCCTCGCAATCTCTCACCCAGTACATCATGGTCTTAGACAAAGTGTGCGGTTTCCTGGCGCCGCAGTTTCATCTCTACGATATCTTCTCGGTTAGGCCGATTCAGTTGGCACCATTTCTGGAGATCTTAAGCAACCTTCTAATTGCCCTGGCGCTTGCCAATTTGATAATCAACGCCCGGGAGTACCATTATGATGTTGACTAAGAAGGGCTCCACAAGAGGGTCTGTCTCGATCCTCGTCATAGCAGCTCTGGTTTTTGTCGCCACCAGAGCTCTGGTCGGAGCCATAGAGGAGGCTACGCCCAGTTCTTACCCAACCATCGCCTGGAAGCCGATACCAGACCTATTGAAGGACAGCGAAGACGACGACGAGAAGCTGATGGTTACCGTCCCTGACAAGCCGCTTACCAACCGGGAAGTGGCAAGCGATCAGTCACCATCCGCGACACCAGGTCCGTCGACGAACAAAAACAGATCAAAAAAACGCTTTGCCCTCGAGAGACTATTCACCGACAACATAGACCAACGACCCATCCTGATTTTCTTCACGCACAAAGAAAGTTTGTTGTGCAAAAAAGTGGAACGGTGCATATTCGCCAACGATGATATCAGGCAGATGATCGAATCAAAGTTTTATCCGGTGAAAGTCTCGTTCGACAAGAAGCTGACCAAAACAGAGTATAAAATCTACGAAAAATACGGTTCGGCAGCAGCCCCGATGATTACTATAAGATCGGCAAGCGGCGAAGCGCTCGATCACACGACCGGCTATGTCGGTGCGATTAAGACTTATATACTGCTTCATAACGCGTTGAGACAGTTGAAAAAACTTCAAGAACAAGATGCCAAAGAATGATAGAAATGGTTGCCTTATGACCGAAAGCGATTGCGCCACAGATAAGATGATTGCCCGCATAAGCTCTTTGCTCACGAGCTATCTTTCCTTCTTCCCGGAGGAGCGCAATTTTTTACAACGGCTAAGCGCTCAGCTCGACGACCAGGACAGGCTCATATACAGCCGCAAGAACATGCGCGGACATCTGACGGCCAGCGCCATATTGCTGGATCGTGAGAGACAATCGATATTCCTCGTCTATCACCGATTCTTGAAGCTCTGGCTGCAACCGGGTGGTCATCTTGATCTATGCGAAGACCCGATCCAGGGCGCTTTCCGTGAGTTCATCGAGGAGACCGGCATCAAGCAGGTTGAACTGCATGCCTGGCATGCAGTCAATTCCATTGCGCTAGATATGGATACGCATTTCATCCCGGTGAACGAGAGCAAAGGTGAAGGTGAACACTACCACCACGATTTTCAGTATTTGTTCAGTATTGACGGCGCCGAAAGCGATGCGGTCGTCACAATAGCCGAGCAGGAGGTATCGCATTTTCGATGGGTCCCTTTGACAGAGATGCGTACAGGAGACTTTGATCCGCGCTTGAAGCGTGTCGCCCAAAAGATCGAACGGCTAATTCTCTGAGATCCTCTTGGTATCAACAATACGTAGTGATCCGCTCCATCTTTGTTGTCATATGGTAAAGTATACGGTGAATACAATGAGGGCTTGCTCCGAGCAGCTCGCGCCCACTGGAGGAGAGGTGAACAATGGCCGAAACCACCACTAGCACTGAAGGGACGACACAAATCGTCGGATTGACGGAGTCCGCTGCGGTCGAGGTCAAGAGACTTCTGGCTGACGAACCCGGCAAAGAAGGTCTGCGCCTGGAAATCCGCGGTGGCGGTTGCTCCGGGATGTCGTACGGTCTGAGCTTCGACAAAGCCCAGGAAAAGGACCACGTCATCGAACAACATGGCGTCAAAGTGTTTGTCGATCCGAAGAGCGCAATCTACCTGAAAGGCACCGTGCTCGATTACGAACAGGGTCTTCAGGGCAAAGGCTTCGTCATCAAAAATCCGCAAGCCAAGGGCAATTGTGGTTGCGGACAATCCTTCTCGGTCTAGGTCCGTCATAAAGCCAATTCGTCGAAGATGCGGTTCAATCGCATGAGGTTGGCTTGATTACTAAACTATGACGACAAATCTCACAACCAAGGTCGACACCTCCCAGGTAAGAAAACTTGGCGGTTGGTCACAGGTAGAGCTCAGCTATATCCGGGTATTCGGAAAGGATGCCGGGCGTTTTCTCCAGGCCCAGACCACCAACGACGTCAACAGCCTGAGCGAGGGCTGCGGTCACGCCAACTGCCTTATCGATCGAAAATCAAGACCGGTCGGATGTTTTCACATGTACCGGTTGGGGGCCGAGTATGCCATCATATGTGATACCGCACAGGGCGGACCGATTTTAGAACATCTGGATAAGTTTCGCTTCGCCGACAGGGTCGAGTTCGAAGAGTGGAAGGGAGCACATTTCGTCACAATCCAGGGGCCGCGCAGTCGAGCATTGTTGTCGCGAACTGTGGATGACATGATTGAAGGAGACAAGATTCCTGCTTTCGATGCTTTCACTGGCAGTATTCTAGTCAAGCCAGTAAAAATCTTCAAGACGTATCTCACAGGAGAAGATGGATATCTGATCGTCTGCGATCAAGATGCTCTTCAGGCAGTGGTATCGAAGCTGGAAAGCGAGGCAATTGGGCTGAGCATGACTTGCATCGACAAGGACGTTCTCGACGCCTGTCGAATCGAAGCAGGTCTTCCAAAGCTGGGAGTCGACTTCGACGGCGACAACTTGCTAGCGGAAACCACGCTCGATGAAACTTCGGTCAGCTACACGAAGGGCTGTTTTCAAGGGCAGGAAGTGCTGGCGAGAATTCGTAGCCAGGGGGCTCCGACACGAGCGATCGTGGGCTTGACTCTGTCACCAGCACCGGTATCACCGATCGCCATCGACACCGAAATCAAACTCAAGGATGAAGTGGTAGGTTGGATTAAATCGAATTTTTACTCCAGAGTATTGAACCAATACATTGCCATTGCCATGATCCGCCGCGACTATCGCACCCCTGGAAAAGAATGGCAAATTACGCTCGAAGGTCAAGACTTCACCGCTAAAATTCAACTGCTCCCATTCTACAAAGGCGAGTCGCCGGCGCAATTGGCGAGACACTCCTATGAAAACGCGCTATTGGAATTCGCCAGGGAGAACGAAAAGAATGTCGGGGGCAGCTCGCTCTCGGTAGAGCTTCTCAGAGAGGCACTCATTCTCGACCCTCACTTCGAAGATGCCTACGAGGCTCTGGGCGTGATTCTCAATCGTCGCGGTCAGGGCGACGAGGCTATTGAGTTGATGCAAAAGCTCGCGCAACTTAATCCTGATTCTGTAATGGCTCACACCAACCTTTCCGTGTTCTATATGGAAAAGGGGCTCAAAGAAAAAGCCGAAGAAGAAAAGGCGATTTCGATGAACATCGAGATGAGACTGGCTCTTCAAAAGGCCAACCAGGATAAGCAAAAGGAGATAGAGCGCCAGGTCTCAAAGGAAGAGACTCTGGAAAGAATGAAGATGTTCAGAGAGGTTCTCGACATCGACGACGAAGATCAGCTTGCCAACTACGGTTACGGCGACTGTCTCGTCGAGCTTGGCAGATTCGAGGAGTCTCTGGCACATCTGAAAAGGTCTATTGAGCTCAAACCGACACACACGGTCGCGTACCTTTCCCTGGGTAAAGCGTTCGAAGGTCTCAACGATACTACCGGGGCGCGCCAGGCCTACGAGGACGGCATCGATGTCGCAGCGAAACGGGGCGACATGGAGCCCTTGAAAAAGATGCAGGCACGGCTCGATAAGCTGGTTTAGCGGTTATCTTCCTTATTAAGCGGTTCACCTTCCATACCACGAGAATAGTTAGCCAGACGGCGTCTATCCTGTCGTGCCAACTCCGGTTGATTCTTCAGATCATAAAGCTTGGCTCGCTCTTCCAGTGGCACTACATAATCCGGTCGCAGTTTTATTGCCAGGGTCAGATCAGCAATTGCCTCGTCGATGCGCTTGAGCTGCGTATTTGCTTGCGAGCGCACCAGTATGGCCTCGATGACATTCGGCTTGACACTCAACGACTTAGTTGCATGACCGCGAGCTTTCTGCGGGTCACCCAGCCGCAAGTAACAAAGAGCCTGACTGGCGTAAACCCGCGCCAGCGCTTCACCACTAAGCGGCTTCGCCGGGCCGCTGCCCAAGGCGATTTCGAATGTCGATAGAGCGCGTTTGTAATTATTGTTGTGCAACCAGCAATCGCCCGCATCAACGATGAAAACCCGGTTGGAAGTCTTGGAGTAGAGCTGTGTGAAGTCCCGGGCGGCTTCCGTATACTGCTCTGCCAGGCGGTAGCATTCCGCCCTCTTGCGCAGCGCGTCGTCCTTTGGCTCTCTAAATTTTGCCGCAGCGCTGAACTGTTCCAGGGCCTCCTCATAGCGCTGTTGATCTCGCAAAATACCGCCTATTTGCTCCTGCAGGTATGGATCATCCGGGTCCGACCTGGATAGCTCCCTGTAGAGAGTCAGGGCTCGATCAGGATCATTCTGTAGAAGCTTGAGATCGGCTTGCGACACCCGAAAACCCTTGTCTTTAGGAAATTGCATCCTGGCACGTTGAAGGACGCGCTCCGCCCCCGTCAAATCGCCGGCATTAAGGACGCTACTGTAAGCCAGTGCGTAAGCCTTTCTGTCATCCGGCTTGAACTCGAGGCAGCGAAGAGCATCCGCAGCCGCCAGTTTGGTTCGCCCGGTGGAGGCATAGAACATGGATCGGTTATAGAAACTATCGAATGACGGGAAGAGCTCCACCGATTTGTTCAGCCACTTCAGTTGCGTGTCTGTTTTGTGCAGGCGAGCGGCGAGATTGATCAACTGATTCACGCAATAAACATTGCGAGGGTCGCCCGTTGCCGCTTTTTCTAGATCGGCAAGCGCTTCGCCATACATCTTGAATCGCTCCTTAATCCCGCCCCGGATGTGGTAAACCTCAGGGTTGCCCGGCGCAATCTGACGCGCCTTTTCAATGTCTTGAAGGGCCTCATCCTTCAACCCCAGATTACCGTTGGCGTAGGCCCGAACAATGTAGACCTGTTGCAGCTCGCCGATGCCGGCACCACCCTTAGTGACCGAAAGCGCTTTAGTAAGAAAACGCCGGCAAGATTTGAAATCGCCTGGATTATCTAGAAAACCGCGTCGCACCAGCGCTTGAGCATCATCAGGATGACGAAGCAAATAGGCGTCGAGCAGCTGCCTGGCTTCAGCCGATCTGTTGGTCTTAGTGAGCTTGCCGACATTGATGAGGACGGTCTCCAACGACTGATCGGCGGCCATGGCTTCTGCGCCAAAACCATCGACCAGAAGCGACAACAGGACGAAGCATAATGTCAGCGAGCGCAACAACAACAGGCACCTCTAGCTGATTCCAAATTCCTTATTCCCGCATGGCATGAAGATGTCTCTATCCCCAGAGAGATTCCCTCATTCCGGTGATTTTTGGAAAATTGCTAAAGCATTGTGCAGATTTGGTTAAACCCTGCGCAGCTGTGGCTTAATAGAGATGGCAAGAGTCAATTCTTACTATGGGGCTAATAGCCATGCAAAAGATTCGAGTGATCTCGCTTGCAGCAACCACGGCTCTTTTCGTCTTTTGCGCAGCATTTGACGCTCCTGCCGCAAAGGCAGCGGAAGCTAAGACAGAGACAGTCTCCGTACCGGAGTTGCCAAATGTGGACAAGCTGATTTATGGAGAGGTCTCTTACCCGGACAGCTCGAATGGCGAATCTAGCGCCCCGGGGCCGGAAGATGACTCTTCTAAAACCATTCCCGCTGCGGTCCCTGAGCTTCCCAGCGTAGACAAGCTTCTGAGTGATCCCGCTCTTCAGACCAAGGTCATCAAGCCAGGAGAAAAAACTGGAATTTCAGTCACTGCCATTAGCATTCCTAAGCTATCGAACGCGCCCAAACAGCTTTCTCCAATAGCACAAATAAAGCTCCTTTATACGCAGGGTAAGTACAGAGACTGCCTGAATATCATTGAGAGTGGCAGACCGAGCGAACTGACCCATTACTATGCCGGTCTGTGCTACCAGGGTCAGGGTCAGTTAAGTCGGGCCAACTCGGAATTCCAGTGGGCGGCGAGCTACGCCAAGGATCCGTTGATTCGATACAACGCCCAGATGGCGCTTCAGTCCGTTAGCTCGTACGCGAAGAGCAGGACATATGCCGGTCAGGGCAACAACTTCGCAAGGACCGCAGGCGGAGGCCGTGGCGCCGTCCGCCGTGGCTGACGTTAGTATCCGGAAGAACTGGAAGTTCTTCTAACCAAAGGAAAAGCGGTCACCATCACTCTGGTGGATGCTCTCGTTCACCATATCCGGTGCGCATAAATCACGAAAACAACTCGAACTGCCTATAAATTTCAGTTGAAGGGCGAAGGTTGTCGAGTGGGGTAGAATGGTCCGAGATAGGGTAACTGAGTATTTGTAAGCAGATTTCGAATATAGACGATGTGAAGGTAGAATCATGCTCCGAGTCTTGTTTTATCCACTGGCATTTTGTCTTGCTTGTTACGGATTGTGGGAATTTCTTCTCTCCTACCAATACAAAGAGAAGAACGACAAATCCAAGGACTGGTCGGTAACTCAAGCGAAGCTCGTAGATCGCGGCGATGGAATTCGACCGCCAGGGGTTCTGGGAATGACGCCGGCAGCCTTCCTGTGCGTTTTGATATCCAAGCCCTACGTCGAATATAGATACAAAGTCAACGGCACGAAGTACACGGAAAGGCAGCAGCTCCCGCCTTGTTTGACGTTTGTTCGACTGGCTATCTCCAAGGAAATCGCACAGGAGGTTTTGCCGGACGCCTCCGAAATCAAGGAGGTTGACCTGATCGATGAGCAGACCGGTGAGATCAAATCTAATCTCAGCGAAGTTCTTGAAGAACGATTAGAATCTTATCTGCCGACAGTTACGATCAAATACAATCCATCCGATCCGCAGCAATCAGTAACCGATCCCGATAAGCTGAAAGGAACGGAAACACTTTTCTGGTCCGGAATATGGTCGATAATACTGGCTGCTATTGCTGTGGGGGCAATGAAGTTTCACGAATGGGTTACAAAACCTACGGAAATCAACATCGACCCGTTAGCCAGGAGTTCAAGATCGGTAAAGTATTGACAGAGTATCAGTCAAGACGGTATGAGTGACCATAAATTCGGTGTAGGCAGGCAGGAAACATAAAATGCATATGCGCAAACTAGCAATCATGACTATCGCAGCAATGGCTCTGTGTGGCTGCGACAATGCAGAAGAGTTTCACCATCCGGAGAATGAAAAGCCTTCGTCGACAACCAGCACAACGACGCCATCGACAACATCATCGACGACATCGACGACGACATCGGCTACCACGACTAACCCAACCACAACTACTCCAACCACAACAAGCTCTTCAACACCCCCCACCATCAACCCAGCTTCAATACCAAATATAGTTCCGCCTCCCAGAGACGACTCAGAAGCCAAGAGCTCGACAGTGACGGTCAGCGATTCCGTCAACGGAATTATCGTAGTGGGCGGAATCGAGGTCGACGTCACCATCGGCTCCCCCGCTCAAGGGACGCTCACTGTCAGCGAAAACAGTCTCAAGAACGTCAAAATCGAGCAGAAAGACACCACGTTAAGCATCTCGACCTCTCCCAGTTTTTATGCAAAAACCGCTAAAGTCATTCTGACCCTACCACAGCTCACCGCCATCACAACCAACGGCACCGCGCTCGTGAAAGTGACGGGAATGCAAAATGCACCATCGCTATCAATATCGGGCGGAGGAAGCAGCACCATCGAGGTGGCGGGAACGGTCGATTCGCTGCAAGTATCAACCAGCGACCAATCATATGTGAAGCTCAGAGGGCTAAGCGCAAAGACAGTCGCTGCCACGAGTGAAGATAAGAGTGTCGCGCAGATTAGAGTCTCCGATAGTGCGACGGCGAGCAGCTCCGGAACAGCGGTAATTCAGATAATCGGGCTGCCGACGGCGGCAGTAACCAAAGCATCAAAAGACAAGAGTCTGGTGACGGTGTCACCACGCTAATCTGCGATAGCTAAGAGCTCGTTGCTCGATCCCGGACGGTGGCACCAGGCCCTTCCTGTAGTCGCTACCGTCGCGCCATTTGATTGTGATACCAGATACAGGTCCTTCAAGCGCTTTCTCTTCGGGGAAATCATTATCCTTCAAAAGAATGACGCCGTTGACGGCGAGCATGTGGAAGTCTTGAGCTCCATGCGGCGCGCCACCAGGGAATGAGAACAAATTGCTCTCTACGTCGGTGGGCACCACCACTGGAGGCGTGAACGGAAAGCGAGCGGGTGGCGGAGTGTGCGAAGGCGTC